>JBFHGI010000099.1:0-7285 GCA_041583175.1 Pseudorhodobacter sp.
AGAAATTGTGGATGAACTGGCCGACAATGGGGCGCCAGAAGTGATCGGTGATTTGGCAGGTGCCTATACGGGTGAGGATTTCGGCGCTTTTTCCGATGAGGTTGCAGGCCGGCGTGGGGACTTCACGCAGTTTCTGACCGAAGCCGACTGCCGCGCCCTTTTTGACGTGCCCGAAGGCCTGACCGAAGCAAATATTCTGGCCGAGGTGTTCTTGGGCGGTGAGGCGGAATGGCTGGACCAAGCGATCGAGGTTATCGCAACAGGTTCCGCCAACGATGTGAAGGCGGCAGAAAAATTGCGGCTGCTTGATCTATCGCGTGTTGACATGGCGCTCTTATCGTCACTTGAAGGGTTGTTCCTTACGGGTGCGGGTGCCAAGGAGCCATTTTCTGCCAAGATAGGCTCTTTTCCGACCAAGGCCACGCAGGCGAAGCTAGGGGCACTGCAAGACCGGTTAGAGGGCTTGATGCGCCGGGTTGAGGCGGCGCGGGCGGCGCGGCTTGCGCTGTCTGCCGCGCGGCGCACGGCTGTTTTGCACCGCTTTGCCGCTGTGTTTTTGCCGATTTACAAGGCCCGCAAGGATGCGCGGGGCTGGTTGGATTTTGATGATCTGATCACGGCGGCCAAGGGATTGTTGACCGATCCGGCGGTGGCGCAATGGGTCTTGTTCCGGCTGGATGGGGGCATAGACCACATTCTGGTGGACGAGGCGCAAGACACCAGCCCGGATCAGTGGCGCGTCATCGAACTCTTGGCCGATGAATTTACGTCGGGCCGCAGCGCACGCGAGGAACCGCGCACGATTTTCGTTGTGGGGGATAAGAAGCAGTCGATCTATTCCTTTCAGGGTGCGGATGTCGCCGCCTTTGACGAAAAGCGCGATCTATTCCGCACCAAGCTGGAACAGGTGCAAACCCCGTTGCAAGAATTGCAGTTGGAACATTCCTTCCGTTCCTCTCACACAATTTTACGGCTGGTGGACCTCACCTTTGACGAACGCCGCCAGAAAGGGTTGGGCGGTGAGGTGAAGCATATCGCCTTTTTCCCGGATATGCCGGGGCGCGTGGAGCTCTGGCCTGTGATTGAAAAGCAAGCCAATCCAAAGCCGGAAAACTGGTATGATCCGGTTGACCTGATCTCGGAAGAGCACCATGCCGCCCGTTTGGGGCGTAAGGTGGCCGAGACGATCAAGGCAACGATTGATCGGGGGACGCAGATCCCGATCAACGGAGGCAAAGAAAGCCGGGCCGTGCATGCCGGCGATTTCCTGATTCTTGTGCGCAGACGGTCCGAGATTTTCAGCGAGATCATTCAAGCTTGTAAGGCGGCCGGTTTGCCGATTGCCGGCGCGGACCGTTTGAAGCTGGGGGCAGAGCTAGCGGTGCGCGATCTTGCGGCGCTGCTGGCTTTTCTGGCAACGCCCGAAGATGATCTGTCCTTAGCCGCCTGTTTGCGCAGCCCGCTGTTTGGCTGGACGGAACAGCAACTTTATGCGCTGGCGCAGCCGCGCAAAGGCTATCTGTGGCGCGCGTTGGAAACGGGCATGGAGCATGGTGAAACAGTCTCCATCTTGCAGGATTTGCGCGATCAGGCCGACTTCATGCGCCCCTATGACCTGATCGAACGGATGCTGACCCGCCATAATGGGCGCCGCAAGCTGCTTGCACGATTGGGCGCCGAAGCAGAGGACGGGATCGATGAATTGCTGTCGCAAGCGCTGGCCTATGAACGCAATGATGTGCCAAGCCTTACCGGATTTTTGGGCTGGTTAGAGACTGATGACGTCGAGGTGAAGCGGCAAATGGATAGCGCGGGAGAGCGCATTCGCGTGATGACGGTCCACGGCTCCAAAGGGTTGGAAGCACCGATTGTTATCTTGCCGGACACCGCCCAGTACAGGGCGCGCGAACGCGATGAGCTGTTTGTCTTGCCTGAAGGTCCGGTCTGGAAGGTACCCAGCGCCGAAAGCCCCGAGGTCATCGCCCAGGCCCGCGCTGCCAAAAAGGAAAAAGACGAGGCAGAGGCGATGCGTCTGCTTTATGTCGCCATGACGCGCGCCCAAAGCTGGCTGATCGTGGCCGCAGCGGGCGATATTGGCAAAGACAAAAGTGACGACGACGCATCCAATGTGGTCTGGTATCGGTTGATCCAAGAGGCAATGGTTGCCGCAGGGGCGACGACTGGCCCGGATGGTAGCCTGACGCTGGCCGAAGGGGATTGGCCCCCGGATTTGGGCCGGCAAGCGACTGCGAAACCCGAAGCCAAGGCGCTACCGGCTTGGCTTTCCCAAAACGCGCCCGACGCGCCGCGCCCAGACCAGCCGCTGAACCCCTCGAAGCTAGGGGGGGCCAAGGCATTGGCGGGTGATTTCACGGCGGATGATGACAATCGCGCCGCAATGGATCGCGGCACGCGCTTGCATCTGTTGCTAGAGCATTTGCCAAACCACCCGGCAGAAAGATGGGGGATGCTCGCCGATGCGCTGCTCTTGGACGCCCCCGATAAGGACGCATTGTTGGCCGAGACGCGCACCGTCCTGACCAAACCGGCCCTTAGCCACCTGTTTGCGCCCAACACTTTGGCAGAAGTACCGATCACAGCGCAGATCAATGGCAAGCCGATGATCGGTACCATAGACCGGCTTGTCGTGACCGACAGCCATGTCTGGGCTGTGGATTTCAAATCCAATCTGCTGGTTCCGCGAACCGTCACCGAGGTGCCGGAGGGTTTGTTGCGACAGATGGCGGCCTATCACGCAGCACTGTGCCAGCTTTACCCGAATCGCGAGGTGGAGGTCGCACTGCTGTGGACCCATAGCGCCGAGTTGATGCCGCTTGATCGCGATATAGTGAGGTCTGCCCTGATGCACACTACACTCCCTTGACGTTACCTAGCCCCGCCCTTACCTTCGATAGCAACACATTCCAATCAGGAGATATGTCATGGCCACCACCGCCGTTACCGATGCAACTTTCGATGCCGAAGTCCGCAATTCCGATATCCCCGTTGTCGTGGATTTCTGGGCAGAATGGTGTGGCCCCTGCCGCCAGATCGGCCCGGCTTTGGAAGAGCTTTCGGCCGAGTATGAAGGCAAAGTGAAGATCGTGAAGATCAATGTCGATGAAAACCCCAACAGCCCGGCAGAACTGGGTGTGCGTGGTATTCCGGCACTGTTCCTGTTCAAGGATGGTCAGGTTGTCTCGAATAAAGTTGGCGCTGCGCCGAAAGCGGCACTCGCAACCTGGATCGCGTCGGCCGTCTAAGCGGTAAGAAATCGGTAAATGGGCGGCCTCCGGGCCGCCTTTTTGCTTTTCTGCACTAGTCTTGGCAGCATCTAACCGGCTGGTTTCGCCAGTAAACCGGCCATACCAAGGCAAATCAGGCGCGGCGGCGTTCTTGTACCACCGGCCCAGCGCGGCCATATAGGGCAGGCGTAAAGGGAGAATACTATGGCAGACGAAAAATTTCCCGGTTGGCACGGAACCACCATCCTGGCTGTCCGGCGCGGCGGAGAGGTTGTAGTGGCGGGGGATGGGCAAGTGAGCCTTGGCCAAACTGTCATCAAAGGCTCTGCCCGCAAGGTCCGCCGATTGTCCCCCGGCGGTCGCGACGTGGTTTGCGGTTTTGCAGGCTCCACGGCCGATGCCTTCACCCTGCTGGAGCGGCTGGAAAAGAAGCTGGAAGCAATGCCGGGGCAGCTAGCCCGCGCCTCTGTCGATCTGGCAAAGGACTGGCGGATGGATAAATATCTGCGCAATCTGGAAGCGATGCTGATCGTGACCGATGGGAAAGACCTGTTCATCATCACCGGCGCGGGTGACGTGCTGGAACCGGAGCACGACATCGCAGCCATCGGTTCAGGTGGAAACTTCGCCTTGGCCGCCGCACGCGGTCTGATGTCCACCGACCTGCCCGCTGAGAAGATCGCCCGGCAGGCGATGGCGATTGCGGCCGAGATCTGTGTCTATACAAATGGCAACCTGACAGTTGAAACCATTAATGCTGCCTGAGCCAATCACCTTTCGGTCCCTGGGCGCATCCGATTTGCCCATGTTGGCAGAGTGGATGGAGCAGCCCCATTGGCGCGAGTGGTGGGGCGACCCTGAAACCGAGATCGGATTTATCCGCAACATGCTCGACGGGACTGACAGCACCGAACCCTACCTGTTTTTTTTGGATGGGCTTCCGGCGGGTTATATCCAGTGTTGGCATATTGCGGATGCAAGGGTTGATCCTTGGTTAACTGAAGCGCCGTGGATTATGGACCTGCCAGATGATGCTGTCGGTGTGGACCTGTCGCTCGCCGATCCAGCACTACTTTCCAAGGGCATCGGAACTGCGACTTTAACCGCTTTTGTCGCCCGTTTGCGCGCTAGCGGACATAATTTCATCATCATAGATCCTGACGCGACAAACATCCGCGCGGTCCGAGCCTATGAAAAATCGGGCTTCCGCCCAATAGAATCCCTTCAAGGACGCACGGGCGACTGCCTCATAATGCGCCACTGCACCAAGGATGATACCCTATGACAGACCTGACCCCCCGCGAAATTGTCTCTGAACTTGATCGCTATATTATCGGACAAAAAGACGCCAAGCGCGCCGTTGCCGTGGCGCTGCGGAACCGCTGGCGGCGCAAGCAATTGGGCGATGATCTGCGCGATGAGGTCTATCCCAAGAATATCCTGATGATCGGGCCAACTGGCGTTGGTAAAACCGAAATCAGCCGCCGACTGGCCAAGCTGGCGAAAGCGCCCTTCCTCAAGATCGAGGCGACGAAGTTCACCGAAGTTGGTTATGTCGGTCGTGACGTTGACAGCATCATTCGCGATTTGGTCGATGCCGCAATGATCGACACGCGAGTCCGCATGCGGGATGATGTGAAGGCCCGCGCCCAAGCCGCCGCCGAAGATCGCGTGATCGAAGCGATTGCCGGCAAGGATGCCCGCGAACAAACCCGCGAGATGTTCCGCCGCAAACTGAAGGCGGGCGAGTTGGATGACACAGTGATCGAGTTGGAGATCGCCGATACTTCCAACCCTTTCGCCGCTTTCGACCCAACCGGCCAAGGCGCGGGTGGCCCGATGGGCGGCATGATGAACCTTGGTGATCTTTTCGGCAAAATGGGCCGTACGCAAAAGCGTAAGCTGACTGTGGCCGAGAGCCATGAGATGCTGGTGTCAGACGAGGCCGATAAACTTCTGGATGATGAGGCCGTGAAACTTGCAGCACTGGAAGCCGTGCAGGAAAACGGCATCGTGTTTATCGACGAAATCGACAAGGTTTGCGCTCGCGCCGATGCCCGCGGGGCTGATGTGTCCCGCGAAGGGGTGCAGCGCGACCTGTTGCCCTTGATCGAAGGCACAACCGTGTCCACAAAGCACGGCCCTGTCAAAACCGACCACATCCTGTTCATTGCTTCAGGCGCCTTCCATATTGCCAAACCCTCCGATCTGTTGCCCGAGCTTCAGGGCCGCCTGCCGATCCGCGTCGAACTCCGCGCGCTGACGGAAGATGATTTCGTCCGCATCCTGACCGAGACGGATAATGCGCTGACGCTGCAATACTCGGCCCTGATGGGCACCGAAGGCGTTACAGTCACCTTCACCGAAGATGGCATCAAAGCACTGGCTCGCATCGCAGCCGAGGTCAATCAATCCGTCGAAAACATCGGTGCCCGCCGCCTTTACACGGTGATTGAACGCGTTTTCGAAGACCTTTCTTTCAACGCGCCCGACCGGGATGGCGAAACGGTGGAGGTCAATGCCGCTTTTGTCGAGGCACATCTGGGGGAACTTTCCCGATCCACCGATCTGTCCCGCTACGTCCTATAGAATCCACCGACCGCAACCGGATTTCATCTTGGAAAAATACCTAAACGCCGCTGGCAATTTGCCAAGCGGCGAATGGGGCTTTCCACCTTCTGAAATCCCGCTCATGAAGGTATTATGAAAACCCTGACTTTCCTGCGCGAGAACGCGCCCTTCCTTGCGACCGGCGCATTGCTGTCATTTCTGTCCAGCTTCGGGCAAACCTTTTTTATTTCTATTTTCGGCGGTGAAATCCGTGATCAGTTTGGGCTTAGCAATGGCGATTGGGGCCTGATCTACATGGTCGGTACCGGATTATCGGCACTGGCCATGGTCTTTGCCGGTGGTCTGGCGGACCGCTTCCGGGTGCGGGTGTTGGGTGTGTGGGTTGTGGCCCTGCTTGGTTTCGCCTGTCTTTCCATGGCCTACAACCCCTGGGCCGCCGCTTTGCCGTTGGTCATCTTTGCGCTGCGATTCACCGGCCAAGGCATGACAAGCCATGTTGCTATCGTCGCAATGGTGCGCTGGTTCGTCGCCACCCGGGGACGTGCGCTGGCTGTTGCGACGCTGGGTTTCATGACCGCCGAAGCTTTGATGCCGCTTGGCTTCGTCTGGTTAAAACAGCATGTGGAATGGCACCTGCTTTGGGTCGGGGCGGCACTGTTTTGCTTTACCTGTTTACCCGTTCTACATCGGTTGCTGCGATTGGAACGGACGCCCCAAAGTGACGCGGAAAGCACGGCCACAACCGGCATGCTTGGCCGCCATTGGACAAGAGCCGAGGCGCTGCGCCATCCCCTGTTCTGGTCGCTGACCCCCGCACTGATGTTTTTCCCCGCCTTCGGCACTGCCTTTTGGTTCCATCAGGTCCATTTCGCGGAACTGAAGGGTTGGGATCATCTGGCATTGGTAGCGGTTTTTCCTTTGGGAACGCTTACTTTCGGGCTGTTCACAGTGATATATGGTTGGGCGATTGATCGTTTCGGCGCCGCGAGACTGTTACCGATTTACCTGTTGCCGCTGGTGCTTGGCTTCAGCCTTCATGCCTTCGCCCCATCCTTGGGTTGGACAGCTGCCGGCGTCATGTTGATGGGCATGGCAGGGGGCGGGCAATCGACTGTACCGAACGCCATCTGGGCCGAGTTCTATGGCACGCGGCACTTGGGCGCGATCAAAGCTGCTGTCGCCGCCGTCATGGTTTTGGGTTCGGCCATCGGTCCCGGCCTTTCGGGTTGGCTGATCGATGCGGGCATTGGATATGAAGCACAGCTTTACGGCTTTGCTGCATCCTTTGCATTCGCCACCCTTGTAATGCTGATACCCTTGCGCAACGCCCGCGCAGCGTTATCGGTGACGCCGTAAATAGATGTAATAGGCACCGCTGCCGCCATGACGTAAATGTGCCTCTGTCACTTGCAAAATCGCAGGTGCAAGCGGCGGTTGATGCAGCCAATGCGGAACTTGCTGCCGCAGAA
>JBFHGI010000100.1:0-7281 GCA_041583175.1 Pseudorhodobacter sp.
AACGGTGGGGGATGACACAACCGGCCATGATGCGCTGGCCATAATCGATCGCTACGGGATTCCGGTGCCCGCTGCGGCGCGAAAGGCGCTTGCGGGCGGCAGCGGGGTCATTGCCACAGATGATGCGCGGCTTGCGCATGTAGACAACAGGATCATCGCCGCCCCGGCGCAATCCTTACAGGCCGCAGCAGAGCATGCGCGGGCGGCGGGGTGTCAGGTCTTGATCCTTGGTGACGCGCTGGAAGGTGAGGCGCGGGATGTCGGCCGCGATCAGGCGCGGTTGGCGAGACAGATCGCAGCGCGTCTGGGGGAGGGCGCTGCGCCGGTCCTGCTGCTATCGGGGGGGGAGTTGACGGTAACGCGGCGCGGCGCGGGCATCGGTGGCCCGAATGCCGAGTTTTGCCTCGCGGCGGCGATCGAGCTTGCAGGGGCGGAAGGGGTTCACCTTCTGGCAGGCGATACCGATGGTGTGGATGGCGCGGCAGAGGTTGCGGGGGCGCTGGTCGGCCCGGACCTGTTGGCACGGGCCGATGCTGTCGGCCTTGACGCCGCGCAAGCTTTGGCAAGCAATGACAGCCACAGCTTTTTCGCTGCGCTGAAGGCCCAGATCGTAACCGGGCCGACGCTGACAAATGTCAATGATTTCCGCGCTTTCCTGATCGAAGCTGCGAAGGATTAGGCGTTGCGGGCCAATGCCTCCAACTGGCCGCGCAGCCCTTCCAACTGATAGCCGAAACGTGCGGGAATGCCGATGAGATCATCGGTCGGCATCTTGCCCGCATGGGCCAGCGCCCAGACGATGGAAGAGCGGTTGCCGGAGGCGCAATAGGCCAGAACGGGGCCGGAGTCGGCCTCGATCGCTGCGGCTTGCGTGGTCACATTCTCCATCGTCAGCATACCGCCGATCACCGGATTTGCGACAAAGGTCAGCCCCGCTGCCTCGGCCGCCGCACGCATGGCATCCGTGTGCAGCTCGGCCGGGATTTCACCATCGGGCCGATTGTCGATCACTGTGGTATAGCCAGCAGCCTTGATCGCCGGAAAATCGGAGATGTCGATCTGCGGAGAGACAGCATAGGTCGGGGTCAGGGCGCGAATGTCCATAAGAAGTCCTTAAGCTTGAGCGATACGGCGGTCGATCTGTTGGCGCAGTGGCGGTGCAATGTACATACCCGCCGCCATCGCTGCAAGAAAGAGCAAACCGCCCCAGCCACCGAAACTGAGCGAAGCCATCGCAGGGCCGGGGCAAAGGCCGGCCAAGCCCCAGCCCATGCCAAAGAGCACCGAGCCAATGATCAGATTGGGGCCGATCTGCGTCGTCGGGGCCTCGGGCATCGTGGTGCCAAGCAGGGCCGTGCGCCGCCGCGCCGCGATGCGCCAAGCCACGGCCATTGGCAAAATTGCCCCGCCCAGCACAAAAGCCAAAGTCGGGTCCCAATCGCCGAAGACGTCCAGCCAGCCTTGGACCTTGGTCGTGTCCACCATGCCCGAAATCAGCAGCCCTGCACCAAACAGCGCGCCGGACAGGAATGCGAAGATATTGCGTTGCATCAGATCACCCCGAAAACATGGCGGAACAGTGCCATCATCAAACCGCCCGCAAGCAGGTAAAACACGGTGGCGACGATGCCCCGCAAAGACAGCCGCGAAATGCCGCAGACCCCGTGGCCGGAGGTGCAGCCATTTGCCAGCCGCGTGCCCACACCGACCAGCAGACCCGCCGCGATAATGACGACCGGGTTGCTGGTAATATTGGTTTCTGCCCCGCCCATCAGCGCGGCAAGCAAGGCGGGCACCAGAACCAGACCGATGATAAAGGCCACGCGTTCAACCCCGGTTGACCTGCCGGAGCCATCAACCAGCCCGCCCAAGATGCCCGAGGCGCCCATGATCCGGCCATTGAGCAGCAGGAACATGGCCGCCGCCGTTCCAATCATCAATCCGCCGATCAGGCCCCAAATCCACGCCGTCTCTATCATGCTTATCCTCTGGTGTTATGTGTGTGCGTTCCCGGCAGCTTAGATGCCGTTGACCGGAACCTTCAAATAGCTCACGCCATTATCCTCCGGCTCTGGCATCTGGCCTGCCCGCATATTGACTTGCAGCGAAGGGATGATCAGCCGCGGCATCGCCAGCGTGGCATCACGGGCATCCCGCATGGCGATGAACTCCTCTTTCGATTTGCCCGCGCCGATATGCACGTTCAGTGCCTTTTGCGCGCCGACCGTGGTTTCCCATGCATATTCCTCGCGCCCCGGGGCCTTGTAATCATGGCCAACGAAAATCCGTGTCTCCTCTGGCAAGGCAAGGATTTTCTGTACGGAGTCGTACAATGTGGCCGAAGACCCGCCCGGAAAATCGCAGCGCGCGGTGCCGAAATCGGGCATGAACAGCGTATCGCCCACAAAGGCCGCATCGCCCACCACATAGGTCAGGCAGGCGGGCGTGTGGCCCGGCGTGTGCAGCACGTCACCGCGCATCTGTCCGATCATGAAGCTGTCGCCTTCCTCGAACAGTTTGTCGAATTGCGAGCCGTCGCGCTGGAACCTTGTGCCTTCGTTGAAAACCTTGCCGAATGTATCCTGCACGACAGTGATGCGCTGGCCTATGCCGATCTTGCCGCCCAGCCGTTCCTGGATATAGGGCGCGGCAGACAGGTGGTCGGCATGCACATGGGTTTCCAGAATCCATTGCAGATCAAGCTCTTGCTCTTTGACAAAAGCAATCACCGCATCGGCAGAACGGGTATCGGTACGCCCCGATGCATAGTCAAAATCCAGCACGGAATCCACGATGGCGCAGGCGCGGCCCTCCGGCTCGCGCAGCACATAGGTCAGCGTGTTGGTGGCTTCGTCAAAAAATGCGTGAACGTCCGGTTTCATGATAGCCTCTCTTTGCAGAACCTTTTGCCAGATATAGCAGGCCCAAAACATATTTCAAGATTTGAATATGAAATTTTAACGGGTTTTGATATGGGTCAATGCGGGGGCCGGATTTCAAACCTATCATATAACGGAAGACGTGAGGAGAACGAGATGGCCAGCCTGAGTGACCGTAAACAACAACTATCCGCCCGGCTTGATGATCTGCAAGCGCGGTTGGGCGCGATTGAGACAGAGCTGGACAGCCATCAAAGCAAGGATTGGGAGGATCTGGCGACCGAACGCGAGAGCGATGAGGTGCTGGAAGGGCTGGGTACCTCGGGTCAGCAGGAAATCCGGATGATCGAAGCGGCGCTGGCGCGGATGGAGGAAGGCACCTACGGCGAGTGCACGAAATGCGGGGCCCGGATTGCCGAGGCGCGTTTGGACGTACTGCCATTCACGCCGTTTTGCGCCAGATGTGCCGGATGAATGAACATTCAAGAGGAGGGGATGAAGATGACACAGCAAACAGCAACGCAGGCCGCAAACCTGAATGAAAAGATGACAGCGTGGCAGACACCCGCCAATGCGCAGAACCTTCTGTCGGAAATGCAGGCCCTGTTCCGCCTGATGCCGGGCGCAGTTCTGACGCATGATGGCCCGCTGCCGTCCGATGACGAGGTCGAGGCGATGTTTGATAACATGCCCGTCTGAGCCACTGCGCAATCGGCGGTTTATCGCAACCCGGCCTTTCTTACGGCGGGAAATGCTGATGGGGGCCTGCTTTTCTGGTCTGTGCCTTCGGCTTGGT
Source organism: Pseudorhodobacter sp. (assembly GCA_041583175.1). Classification (GTDB taxonomy): domain Bacteria; phylum Pseudomonadota; class Alphaproteobacteria; order Rhodobacterales; family Rhodobacteraceae; genus Pseudorhodobacter. The sequence continues at coordinate 3,676 of JBFHGI010000100.1, forward strand.
CTTGCAAAGGCGGGCGACTGGCTGGTTAATATGGCCTGACAGCGGGCGGATGGCCCGCCGGGTTTCAAGGCGGGCATATGCAAAGCGCAGAACATACTCAGGTAACGCAAGAAAAGCGCGGCGCGGTCTGCATCCTTTGGATCGACAATCCGCCTGTCAACGCGCTTGGGCATCGGCTGCGTCTGGGCCTGGCAGAGGGTCTGGCCCGCGCGAATGCCGACCATTCGGTTCGCAGCATCGCGATCCTGGCCAAAGGGCGCAGTTTTCCGGCTGGTGCGGATATCTCGGAATTTGGCAAGCCTCCACAAGACCCGCTGCTGCCTGATCTCTGCGTGCAGATCGAGGATAGCGCGAAGCCTGTTGTCGCGGGGTTGCATGGTTTTGCATTGGGCGGCGGGCTGGAACTGGCGCTGGCCGCCCATGCCCGAGTGGCGGTTGCGGATACCAAGCTGGGGTTGCCCGAAGTGACACTGGGGATTTTGCCGGGGGCGGGTGGCACGCAGCGCTTGCCCCGGCTGATCGGTGCGGCAGAGGCGCTGCGGCTGATGCTCTCCGGTCGGCCGATCAACGCGGCAGAGGCCCTGGCGCTTGGCATTCTGGATAAGGTGGTAGAGCAGGACCTGACAGAGGCCACCGTGACCATGGCGATGCATCTGGGGGGCGAGGTGCCGGTACGCACTGCCGACAGGCTTGACGGGTTTCGCGACCCCAAAGCCTATTTCGCCGAAATCGCGTCTGCGCGCGCAGCGCATGCTGGTTCGGCTTTGCCGGGGCCGGGGCGCATTATCGACTGCGTCGAAGCGGCCCGGCTTTTGCCCTTCGATCAGGGCTTGGCGTTCGAACGCGCGGCCTTTGCGGAACTTGTCGCCACACCCGAGGCGGAAGCGCTGCGCCATGTCTTTTTCGCCGAACGCCGCGCGCGCCAGATGGTCGGGGCCAAGGCCAAGCCGCGTGCGGTGTCGCAGGTGACGGTTCTGGGGCACGGCGTGGACGCTGTGGCCCTGTGCAAGGATCTGCTGCGCGCGGATTATGATGTGACCTTGGTGGAGCGTGAAACCGAAGCCCTGACCAAAGGGCTGGAGGCGATCGCCGTTTCGCTTGCTGCCGAGGTGACGGCTGGAAAGCTGACACAAGCGGCGCATGACGCGCTCTGGGCCAAGCTGTCACCGGGCTTGCCGGGAGAGGATGACGATGCCGCGGATATGCTGTTCCTGACCGGCGCTTACCGGATGCCGGGGGCGGATGTGCCTTCTGTCTCGGCGGCCATCGGTGCGCCGATTGTGACAATGGGCCGCGTCGGCGAGGGCGGGCAGCGCGGGCTTGGGCTTGTGCTGATGCCTGCCACCCGCAATGGCCGGATGGCCGAGGTTCTGATTGGCCAGAATACGGCACCAGAGGCGATTGCGTCGCTGCTATCCGTGCTGAACCGATTGGGCCGGACGGTGATCCAAGGCCAAGGCACGGGGGTAAATGCGGGCTTGAGCACGGTATTCCAAGCCAGCCTGCAAGCGCTGGAGGCCAAACACGGGCCGGAACCCGTGCTGGAACTGCTGGGCCGCTGGGACATGCTGCGCGACAAGGATCGCCACGGACCGGTGCCGGACGGCCCACAAAACCTGTTCGGCGGGCTGGCCGCGCCGGTGTTGGGGGCCTTGGCCAATGCCGGTCTGCGCATGATCGGGGAAGAGCGGGCCTTGCGCCCGTCGGATGTCGACCTCGCCTTCATACTGGGTCATGGTTTTCCGCGTCATGGCGGTGGGCCCATGCTCTGGGCGTCGCGTCGCGGGTTGATCGTGCTGCGCGATGATCTGAACCGCTGGGCCGATGACGCGCCCGATATCTGGACGCCCGCGCCGTTGCTGAATGACCTTATCCGTCAGGGGATTTCGCTGAATGACCTGAACGAGGCGTAGGCTCAGGCAAGAACGATCCCTGCAACGACAAGCATCAGCCCAAGGGCTGAAACGCCCAGAGCGGCCATGTTATAGACCACGACCTTTTGCAGCGAGGCGCGGATGTCATCTTCTGGCATGCCGGAATTGCGCGCGCGCAGGGCCAGCACGATGCACCACACCAGCCCGGCCACCCCGACGAGCGAAACAGCCGCACCAATCCAAACCAAGACTTCCATGATGCGCCCTTCCCATCGTGTATTTTTTTGCCCTATCCGACCATTGCCCGCCTGACAAGATGATCATCGCCACTGTGGTGGATTTTTCTGACTTGCCAAGGATTCGGTGATCTTGGGCCAAATTGCCCAAACCTGCGCTTGAACAGCCCCCCTTTGGCACGATAGGAAAAGGCTCCACAGTCATGAGGCAAATATGAGCGATCCAATCGACCAATACTCCGTCACCGCAGACGAATTGCGCGCCTTCATTGAACGGTTTGAGCAGTTGGATGCCGAAAAGCGCGATCTGGCAGAGCAGCAAAAAGAGCTGATGGCCGAGGCGAAAGGCCGTGGCTACGATACGAAAGTGCTGCGCAAGGTCGTGGCGTTGCGCAAGCGCAAGCCGGACGATATCGCCGAAGAAGAAGCGGTGCTGGAGATGTATAAGACCGCGCTTGGGATGTCGTGACACGCCCCTTATCAGACGATTTTATCAATTGAGATTTACGGTGCTGCGTGGGTGTGAAAAACCGTCCTGCAGCACCTGTTTTTTTATTGAATGCAGAGCGTTTTGATTGTTGAGGCATTGAATAAATGCCGCAGCTAATGGCATTTCGTTAAGTTATTGACAGGAAATGTAAAAGCCGTTCCTGGTCGCGGACATCCCGATTGCTTTCAGCCTTTGTCACATTGGCACATTTCGATGCCGTCAAAAGGGGCATCCTCACTATCGTCAGAGCCAACCGCAGCCTGAAAAGAATTGCCAGCGTCAGCTTGGGCGATGTATAGAACAGGACATGCCAAGCCCTGGTCGAATATTGAGACACGAATGCAAGATGCCCTGATCGGATACACGGGCTTTGTTGGGCAGAGCCTGGCGCGCCAGCGCGTTTTTGCGGCGAATTTCAATTCTACATCAATCCATGAGGCTGATGGGTGCGAATTCGGCACAGTCGTCTGCGCGGCGGCCCCCGGATCAATGTTCGAAGCCAACCGATTTCCGGACAGGGACAAACAGGCCATTGATGGTCTGATCGGACGGTTGAACACCATTCGTACCCGCCAGTTTGTCTTGATCTCTTCTATCGCGGTCCTCGATCGCTTCGACGCCGAAGCCACCGAAGAAACCGCTGCGTTTCAAACGGATACGGCCTATGGTGTGAACCGGCGGCGGCTGGAGGAATTCTGCGCAGAGAGATTTGAGAATTGCCTCATCCTGCGTTTGCCGGCCCTGTTCGGTGCAGGCCTGCGTAAGAATTTCCTGTTTGACCTGCTGAATCCTGTGCCATCTATGCTGTCGCCAGCGCGCCATGCCGGCTTGATGACGGAAATACCGGCGCCCCTTAAGGCCATGGTTAATACGCTTTATGCCCATGACGCGGCCTTGGGCATGTATGTCTTGCAGCGGGAGAGCCTGAACCAGTCAGCTTCGCGGGCCGAGATAGAGGCGTTTATCTGTGATGCCGGGTATTCGGCAGTCGGGTTCACCAACCCTG
>JBFHGI010000101.1:0-7103 GCA_041583175.1 Pseudorhodobacter sp.
ATCGTGGGTGAAAGCGCGGGCATCAGGATTTGTGTAGCCATTTGCGTTTCTCCTTACCGGTAGCAGACAGATTTGACAGCCTCGACCACTTCATCCGTTGTGATCAAAGCGTGTTTTTCAAGGTTGGCGGCATAAGGCATCGGCACGTCCTTGCCAGTGCAGTTGATCACCGGCGCGTCCAGATAATCAAAGGCACGCTCCATGATCGTCGCCGACAGATGGTTCCCGATGGAACCAACGGGCCAGCCTTCCTCGACGGTTACGCAACGGTTGGTTTTCTGGACCGAGGCCAGAACCGTGTCGTAATCAATCGGGCGCAGGGTGCGCAGGTCGATGACTTCGGCGGAAATGCCATCTTCGGCCAGCTTGTCTGCCGCTTCCAAGGCATAGGTCATGCCGATGCCAAAGGACACGATAGTCACATCCGACCCTTCACGCCAGATGCGGGCCTTGCCGAAGGGGATGGTGAAATCTTCAAGATCCGGCACTTCGAAGCTTTTGCCATACATGATCTCATTTTCAAGGAAGATCACGGGGTTCGGGTCGCGAATAGCCTGTTTCAGCAGGCCTTTCGCATCCGCCGCCGAATAGGGCATGACGACTTTCAGGCCCGGAACGGCAGCATACCATGCAGCGTAACACTGGCTGTGTTGCGCACCTACGCGGGCCGCAGCACCGTTGGCCCCCCGGAAGACGATCGGGCAGCCCATCTGCCCGCCGGACATATAAAGCGTCTTGGCGGCAGAGTTGAGCAGGTGGTCAATCGCCTGCATCGCGAAGTTGAAGGTCATGAACTCCACAATCGGGTTCAGACCTGCAAAGGCCGAGCCGACAGCGATACCTGCAAAACCGTGCTCGGTAATTGGGGTGTCGACCACGCGCTTGGGCCCGAATTCGTCCAGCATGCCTTGGCTGATCTTATAGGCACCCTGATATTCGCCGACTTCTTCACCCATCAGATAGACGCGCTCATTGGCCCGCATTTCTTCCGACATCGCCTCGCGCAGTGCTTCACGCACCGTCATGGTTTTCATCGGCGTGCCTTCGGGCCAATCGGGCGAGGCGTTGGACTTCACCTCGACCGGAGCCGCGCTTTTGGCGCTGGCCGCAGGTTTGGCCTCCGCAGTCTGTGCCGGCTCTGCCGAGGCAGCGGGCGCGGCCTTCACGTCATCCGCACTTTCCCCTTCCTCGACCAGAACGGCGATGGGGGTGTTCACCTTCACGCCTGCCGTACCTTCGGCGACCAGAATTTTGCCGACGATGCCTTCGTCAACCGCCTCGAACTCCATCGTCGCTTTGTCGGTTTCGATTTCAGCCATGATCTGGCCGGATTTCACTTCGTCGCCTTCCTTGACCAACCATTTGGCCAAGGTGCCTTCTTCCATCGTGGGCGAAAGGGCCGGCATGAGAATTTGCGTTGCCATATGTGTGTTCCCCCCTCAGGCGTAAATATCTGTCCAGAGCTCTTCCAAGGCGGGCTCCGGGCTGTCTTTGGCGAATTCGGCTGACTCGTTGACGATGGCCTTGATCTCTTTGTCGATGGCCTTCAGGTCGTCGTCCGAGGCATGGCCGCCCTGCACGAGCAGGTCGCGCACATGGTCGATCGGGTCTTTTTCGTCGCGCATTTTCTGCACTTCTTCGCGGGTGCGGTATTTCGCCGGGTCCGACATCGAATGCCCGCGATAGCGATAGGTGTTCATTTCCAGAATATAGGGGCCTTCGCCTGCGCGGCACACGGCCACAGCCTTTTCGGCGGCGGCTTTGACGGCCAGCACATCCATGCCGTCAACCGCTTCACCCTTGATGCCATAAGCGGCACCGCGTTCCCACAAGGACGGGGATTTGGTGGAGCGTTTTACCGAGGTGCCCATGGCATATTGGTTGTTTTCAATCACGAAAACCACCGGCAGGTTCCAAAGCTCTGCCATGTTATAGGCCTCGTAGACCTGACCTTGGTTCGCGGCCCCATCGCCGAAATAGGTAAAGGACACATTGTCATTGCCGAGGTATTTGTCGGCAAAGGCCAGCCCGGCCCCCAGCGGCACTTGTGCGCCGACGATACCATGACCACCATAGAAATGCTTCTCCTTGGAGAACATATGCATGGAGCCGCCCTTGCCTTTGGAGTAGCCGCCCTCGCGGCCCGTCAGCTCGGCCATCACGCCTTTCGGGTCCATGCCGCAGGCCAGCATATGCCCGTGGTCGCGGTAAGAGGTGATGCGCTTGTCGCCTTCTTTGGCAGCCGCCTCGATCCCCACAACAACGGCTTCCTGCCCGATGTAGAGGTGGCAGAACCCGCCGATCAGACCCATTCCGTAAAGTTGCCCCGCCTTCTCCTCGAATCGACGGATCAACAACATCTCACGATAGTATTTCGTGAGTTCTTCTTTGGATGTATTTGACTTGGTGGGTTTCTTTGCCGCAGCCATAGATCGCATCCTCCCTGGATGATGATATAGTTCACTATTAAACTATCGGGGAGCATACGGAAAAACAAGGCGCAAACTGCCTTCGCGTCAGCGCGGGTCGGAAAATCAGCGGATCACGATTTCATCGGGGCGAAGATAGCCCAGCACGTCGCGGGCCTGTTCGTCCAGCAGGTCAAGGTCTAGATAGCTGTCTGACAGCCGCGTGGTAAGGTTCCGCATCGTGGCCAGTTCGGCGGCCAGACGGTCCCGCTCGGCAATCAGCGCGCGCTCTTCGGCTTTCAGTTGCACCTGACGGAACACGCCATAATCCCCTTGCACGGCGGCAAAGGTGAAATAGCCGCCAACACTGACGGCCAGCATCATCAGCAAAAGCGAGGTAATTGCGGGGCGGGTTTTCTGTGTGGTCATGTGCGTTCTGCCTCATAACCCCTCTGGTTCGGGGGTTTGGAACACTCTCGCACAAATGATTCGTGAAGGGAATCCCCCAAAATGGGAAATTCCCCTTATTTTTAGGCCTATCCCGCGACAGAGGCTGCGTGGATGCTATCGATGGCCTGTGACAACACAGTATCAAATTCCGCATCGCTTTGTTGGGCGCTCAATCCTTCGGTCAGTGCGCGGCTGAAGCTGGCGATAATGCCTGTGTTCTGGGCCAGAAGCGCATTGGCCTCGTCTCGGGCATACCCCCCCGACAAGGCCACAACCTTCATGACCGCCGGATGGTCGACCAACGGCTTGTAGGTGTTGGCTTTGGTCGGCAGGCTCAGCTTCAGCATCACCTGCTCGCCTTCGGGCAGGGTGTCGAGATGGCGCAGCAGGGCGGCAAGCAGCATCTCCTCTGCTTCTGCCTTGTCAGTGATGGTGATGGTGACCTCCGGCTCCAGTATAGGCATCAGGCCTGCGGCCTTCACCTGCGCACCAATAGCGAATTGCTGTGCCACAATCGCTTCGATCCCCTTGGCATTGGCCGCATGGATGACCGAGCGTTCCTTGGTGCCGAACACGCCCAGACCCGCCGCCCGTGCCAAAAGCGCGTCCAGCCCCGGCATGGGCTTCATCAGTTGAACGCCATCTGCCTCGCTCTCCAACCCTTTGTCGATCTTTAGGAAAGGCACAACGCCGCGCTTTTCCCAAAGGTATTCGGCAGTGGGGGTGCCATCGATTTCGCGGTCCATCGTTTGTTCAAACAGAATGGCCCCAACCACTTTATCGCCGGTAAAGGCCGGCGATTTGATGATACGGGCGCGCATCTGATGGATCAGATCAAACATTTCGGCTTCCGAGGAATAGGCGCTCTCCTCGACCCCATAAAGCCGCAGCGCTTTGGGGGTGGAACCACCGGATTGATCCAGCGCCGCGATAAAGCCCGCGCCTTTGCGCATCTGCTCTGCCTGTTTCACATTCACCATTTTTATCCCCGCGAGACTAAGGTTCAGGGGGCGATGCCCCGTTGAAAAGGGGCATAGCGGCATGTTGGGGGCTGTTCAATTCTGTTGGCGCTAACAGCCCAAAATTCCACCTGAAATGCCGGTTCAGCGCCGTTTAAGGAAGATTGCCGCGATCCATGCTACCAATGCGCGCGGGGCAAAGCGGGGCAGGTTGGCAAAGATCACATTCATCGCCCCCGTCACCTTCACGCGCTTGCCTTTTTCCATAGCAGTCCAGCCGCCTTGTGCGACGGCCTCGGCTGGCGCAAGGAAGAGTTTGGTCAGCAGCGTTGCTTTCACCGCCTCATCGGCGGCAAAAAACTGCGTATCCGTGGCCCCGGGGCAAAGCGCTGTTACGGTGACGCCGGTGCCCGAAAGCTCGGTCGCAACCGCTTCGGACAGGCTGAGCAGATAGGCCTTTGTTGCGTGATACACCGCCATATGAGGCCCCGGCATGAAGGCGGCGGTGGAGGCCACATTCAAAACGCGGCCAGAACCATGGGCCACCATATGGGCAACCGCCCGCTTCATCAAAATGGTAGCGGCCACCACATTGACCGAAAGCGACGCCGCCTCGCGTGGCCAGTTGGCTTCATCGGAAAAAAGGCCATTGCGGCCCAACCCTGCATTGTTCACCAAAATCCCGATCTGGCGGCCCGCGCTGGCATCAAGCCAAAGCTGCTCCGCCTCTTCCGGGTCGGCCAGATTGGCGGGCAGAACCACCGTGGCAACGTGATAGGCCCGCTCCAACTCGTGCGCGAGGGTTTGCAGCTTGTCCTCCTGCCGCGCAGTCAGAATGACATCGAAGCCGGATTTCGCCGCCAGAATGGCAAATTCGCGCCCCAAGCCTTCGGATGCTCCGGTGATCAGGGCCCAGATTGCCATGGTTCTATCCTTTCAACGCTGCAACGCCCGGCAGGTCCTTGCCTTCCATCCATTCAAGGAAGGCACCGCCCGCGCTGGAGATATAGGTGAACTGCTCGGACACGCCCGCCTTGTTCAGCGCCGCAACCGTATCCCCGCCACCTGCAACAGAAACGAGGCTACCCTCCACGGTCAATTCTGCCGCCTTTTTGGCAGCAGCATTGGTCGCCGCATCAAAGGGTTCGATTTCGAACGCGCCCAAGGGACCGTTCCAGATCAGGGTGCGGCAAGCCCCGAAAACCTTGGCAAGATTGGCCACGGTTTCAGGTCCGGCATCCAGGATCATCGCATCCTCGGGGCAGGCATTGGCGGGCAGCACCTCGGATGCGGCACCGGCCTTGAACTCCCGCGCGACGACGATATCCAGAGGCAGATGGATATCACAGCCCGACACGTCGGCCTTGGCCAAAATCTCGCGTGCGGTGTCTGCCATATCGCGCTCTGCCAGACTTTTGCCGACTTCAATCCCTTTGGCGACGAGGAACGTATTGGCCATACCGCCGCCGATCACCAGATGGTTCACTTTGGTGACCAGATTGCCCAACAGTTCCAGCTTGGTCGAGACTTTCGCTCCGCCGACCACGGCCACCACCGGACGGGCCGGATTGCCAAGGGCGGCTTCCAGCGCCGAAAGCTCTGCCTGCATCAACCGGCCAGCGCAATGGGGCAACAGGCGGGCAATGCCTTCGGTGCTGGCATGGGCGCGGTGGGCCGCCGAAAACGCGTCATTGACATAGACGCCGCCCAAAGCCGCCATTGAGGCCGCCAGCATCGCATCGTTCTTTTCCTCACCCGCGTGGAATCGTGTGTTTTCCAGCAAGACCACATCGCCGGGCTGCATCGCGCTGATTGCTTCTTTTGCGGGGCCACCGATACAGTCAGAGGCAAAGATCACCTTGTTGTCCGGAAGTGCTGCTTGAAGCGCGGGAACAACCTGACGCAGACTCATCTCTGGCACAACCTCGCCTTTCGGGCGGCCGAAATGGGCTAGCAGCACGGGCTTGCCGCCTTTGGCGATGATATCCTTGACGGTGGGAACAATCCGTTCAATCCGCGTGGCATCTGTCACGGTGTCACCGTCCATCGGCACGTTGAGATCCACGCGCACCAAAGCAACCTTGCCGTTCAGGTCGAGATCATCAAGCGTCTTCCAAGCCATTGCAGCCTCCAAATTCAAGTTACCCTCTTCCACCCTATCCAGAGCCTTTCGTCAATGGTTAGCCCTTTCCAACCGCGGCGGGGATGATTAGGTTGCGCCTCAGAAAATCTACAGGAGGGCCCGATGGCCGATATCAAAGATCCCGAAAACACGATCCTGATGGAACTCAAAGGCGGCACCGTCGTGATTGAGCTTTTGGCCGATGTGGCCCCCAAGCACACCGCCCGCATGAAAGAACTGGCCCGTGCTGGCGCCTATGACAACGTCTGCTTTCACCGCGTGATTGACGGGTTCATGGCCCAGACCGGCGATGTGGAGCATGGTGATATGGAAGACGGGTTCAACCTGCGCCGCGCGGGCACAGGCGGGTCCGACCTGCCGGATCTACCCGCAGAGTTTTCCAAGCTGCCCCATGCGCGTGGCACTCTGGGCGCGGCACGCTCGTCGAACCCGAATTCGGCCAACAGCCAGTTCTTCATCAATTTCAAGGATAATGATTTCCTGAACGGCCAATACACGGTTTACGGCCGCGTGTTGTCGGGGATGGAGCATGTGGATGCGATCGTGCGCGGCGAGCCACCAGCAGCCCCCGACCGCATGATCTCGGTGAAGGTCGCTGCAGATGCGTAAGGACACGCTTATCGCAGGCGGCATGTTCGCGCTCGGGCTGGCCGTGTTGGGGGGCTGGGCGCTGTCGCAATCGGCAAGCCCTGCCATGGCGCAGGCCAGCGATGGCCCCGGCCCGAACCTCGTGATCGAGGTCGCGGGCGAGGCGAATGGCCGCGTCGTCATCGACATGCTGCCTGAACTGGCCCCGAAGCATGTGGCGCAGATCACAGCTCTGGCCGCTGATGGGGCCTATGATGGCGTGGTTTTCCACCGCGTCATCGATGGTTTCATGGCGCAAACCGGCGATGTGGAGTTCGGCAAGGCAAGCGGCGATACTTCGCGCGCAGGGATGGGCGGATCAAACCTGGCGGACATCCCGGCAGAGTTCTCGAACGAGACGTTTGATCGCGGCGTCGTCGGCATGGCCCGTAGCCAGAGCCCCAATTCGGCCAACAGCCAGTTTTTCATCATGTTCGCGCCGGGCCCGTTTCTGGACGGGCAATATACCGTCGTGGGCCGTGTGATCGAAGGCATGGATGTCGTTGATCAGATCAA
>JBFHGI010000102.1:0-7099 GCA_041583175.1 Pseudorhodobacter sp.
CGATCTGACATCTTTCGGGGGCGACCCGCGCCAGGTGTTGCACCGCCCTCTTCCCTATCCGGCATATCGTCGAAAGGAACATGGTAGTGGCGCAGGCGCATCACGGCCCTCCTGGCCAGGCCGCTCCAACTCGGAGTATGGGGCATGTGCTGATCCTTTTAGAAGCGGGCGTTAAACAGCCCCGCGCCAGCAGCGCGAGGCATCGTCACACGTTCGCAAGCCTTCTAGTCGGGCTTGCGCAGCGCGGTCTGTTCCAACCGGTCGAACATCCGGCGGATCACCGGCTCCATCTCCGCGGCGTAGATTTCCGACGTAACATTGATCCAGCTTTTCAGATGCTCAGAAGAGATCACCTTGTCGCTATGACCGGACTGCAACGCACGGTGCAGGTTTTTCTCGACCTTCAGGGCCACCTGTCCCGTCGGCATCGCGACCATATCGATCAACTCGGCTTCGACGCCCTGTGCCAGTCCAAGCTGATAGCGCAGGCGCGAGGTAGGGTTGCGGCTGTAGCCAAGCTTGACGAACCGCCCCTGCCCCGGCACCCGGAACCGCATCAGGTAAAGCGCGCTTGGCGCGGCCGACCAGCTGTCACCGCAACCGCCGCAGTTGAACCGCTCCGTGGCAAGATTGGCGGTCGCGACACGCTGCTCGTGTCCGCACCTGTTATGCGACAGGAGACGGTAATTGGGATTCCTGTCCGGATCGGAACCCACAAGACGCCATCCACATGTGGACGCCATAGCCCGCAGCCTTCTCGTATGACAGATCGGGCAGTGAAACCCGGAGTGACCCTCAACAGGACCATGCTTCAGAAGCTTCTCGACCCGAGCATTCTGCAGCAACCTCTGATGACCGCAGGGCAGCTGATAGAGATTGTAGTTGGGGCTGTCCTCATCGCGCTTGATCAGCTCGAAGCCAACCTGTTTTGCTTTGCTGCTGCGGCTCTCTCCCTGACACCCCAAGCAGGCAGGCTGGGCGGTCCGCAGCGTATGGAGCTTATGCGCCGTGTGCGCGCCGCAGATCTTGCATTCGAGCGCCAGGTGAAGACGGTCCCGTACCCGGCGATCAACCCGAAACCCTTTCTGGTCGGCCAGCACGCGCCAGCAATCCTTGATCGCACCGGGGTAGTCGACCCACGCCTCCGCAGGAACATGGCGCGAACGGTGCGGGCGGTGGAGGTATTTCATATGTGGCATATAGAACTTCCTGTGACATGAGGGGAGAAACTGGCGGCCCCGAAGTGAGGCAACCAAGCCAAGGTCGAAGTGCCTTCGCTCAATGATCAGAGTTGGGGGGGTATCGGGCGGCTAAAGCCGCCCCGAAGCGTCAGAACGCAAAAGTGTCATCTGCGATTTCAACCGCATCTTCCACAGGCTGATACAGATCCATGCGATTGATCTCATCGAGCAAAAAACGTCCCTGCCGAAGCATCGCCGTGATGCGCTCAGCCGTGGCGCCCTGCCCGGGACAGACCAGCCAGTTTGCGCAGCCCTGCAAGAGCGTCCGGTTATCCTGCAACTCGGCGGTGGTCTCTACGCCGCGGCGATGGTTGATCAACTGCGCAAGCGTCTTGAGTGGCTGGTCTTCCGCGCGCTGTGACGGAATAGGCATCAGCGCACGGTGCATGTCTGTCGCGCTATCCCAGGCAGCCTCCGCTTCAGTCACCAAAAGATCAAAACCGGCATGGGCGGGATCTGCATGCTCTACATCCCGCTCGGCCTCAACGGCGATAGCAAGCGCGCGGATGAGCCTGGAAAACTGCGAAGATACGGGGGAAGGGATATAAAAGCGCGCGTCTTTATTCAGCCCAGCGGGCGTGATAGTCAGGGTGCAGGTCATGATTGATCTCTCAGACAGATTGATTGTGATTTAGGACGTTCGCGAGGGTGCCAGCCCTTGCGTTCGTCCGCTTAATATGCCATCCATGAATTACGATGTCAACATCAAAAGGCAACAATTCACATGGCACCCCCGAAAAAAGACAATATCCCGATGACACTGCGCATTTCAGAGCGGCTTCTCGAAAAGATTGATGAACTTCGCCGGCAGGAAAAAGACATTCCAACCCGTCCCGAAATGATCCGCCGCATCCTGGAAGAACGACTAAGAGACTAAAGGGCTGAACCATGGGCAAAGGACGCGTGATGGCGATTGATCAAAGGCGGCTGGTGGCGGTGGTGGTGACCTATAACCGGTTGGCCAAGCTTCAGGCCACATTGGCCGCCCTGTTGGAGAATCCGGCAGAGCTTCTGGCTACGGTCGTGGTGGTTGATAACGCCAGCACCGATGGCACCGCGGCATGGCTGAAGACCCAAACCGATCCGCGCCTTGATTGCCAGCTTTTGCCCGATAACCGGGGCGGGGCAGGTGGCTTTGCCGCCGGGATGCTCCGCGCGATGGAGCATCACAGCCCTGACTGGGTCGTGGTGATGGATGATGACGCCCGCCCGCAAGCAGGCGCTCTTGCCGCCTTTCAGCAAGCCGATCTGACCGGCTGGGATGCCTTGGCGGCAGCGGTCTATTTTCCCGACGGCCTGATTTGCGAGATGAACCGCCCCTCGCGCAATCCGTTCTGGCATATGCGGGTGTTTCTGCGGACCTTGTTCCGGCTTGGCGGGCGCAGCGGCTTCCACCTCGACCCGTCCGCCTATGCCGAGGATGCCCCCGCGCGTCAGGTTGATATCACCTCTTTCGTCGGGTTCTTCATCTCGGCAGCGGCGATTGCACGGATGGGCTATCCGGACCCGGCGTTGTTCGTCTATGGGGATGACGGGATTTATTCGCTCCGGCTAAGCCAGCAGGGCGGGCGCATCGGCTTCATGCCCCGGATCAAATTCGACCATGACTGCTCAACCTTTGCCGCCGATGTCGGCCGGTTTCAGCCGTTGTGGAAGGTATATTACTATCACCGCAACCTGCTGATCTTGTACCGCATGGCGGCGGGTTGGTTGTTTTGGCCCGCACTTTTGGTTGTGCTGCCCAAATGGCTGCTGAAAACCCGGCATCACAGCGGCGAGAAATGGACATTCCTGCGCCTGCTGGCCCGTGCCATCGGGGATGGGCTACGTCGGAAAACCGATGTGGCGCATCAGGATGTTCTGGCGATGGCCACGCAAAACTAGGCACTAAACTGCAAGGTTAGTGCCTGTTATGAAGCGCGATCAATCATTGTTGAGAATGTCTTTGTGGAAGCGGTGGAGCAAGAAAAGCCCGATCGTCAATGTCACCAGGCTGACACCCGCCACAAAGACCCATGTTGCGTAATCCGGGTGATACATCGGGTAAAGCCCGGTTCGCATGATGCCGATGATATGGACCAGCGGGTTATAATACAGGAAGCTTTGCACCACCTGCGGCATGTCTTCGTAGAGAAAGAAAATGCCCGAGGCCAGAAACAACGGTCTTGTGACGATAGACCAGATCATATCCCAAGTCGCAAAAATTCCCGAAAGGGCACAGTTCAACGTGCCGATCCCCAGGCCCAGGAACGCCGCCAGCGCCATGGCTTCGATGATCGGCCCGACGTTCAGCACGATGCGGGTATCAATGAACAGCAGCAGCCCCACCATCAGGATATAGCTGACCATAAGCCCCGTGAGTGTATTCAGGATGAACCGCGCCAGAATGGCGTCGATCCAGGTCACGGAGGGATAGAACATCAGGGGCTTCGAAAAGGCCAAAGAGCGCGAAACAAAAAGCGAGACCGATTGATACAGGTGAAACGGCAGATAACCGGAGGCATAGAACAGAATGAAACTGGTGCCCAATGCCGGTGCGCGCAGCAGGAAACCAAAGGCAAAGGACAGAATAAGAATGACGCCCAAAGGCTCTAACACGGCCCAAACAAAGCCTCCGGCCGATTTTCCGTACCGTGTCGACATCTCGCGCAGCATCAGCGCCATGACTGTGCGCACTGTGGCGTAACGGCGGGCGCGCATATGCATGGGGGCCAGCGTCCGCGGTGCGGTTTCTGGCGGTGGAGGCGGAGAGGGTGGCATCGGTCCCGTGTCTTTCTATCAGACTGGCATTTCGTTCTGGGACTATGTAGGAAGGAGGTGTAAATTCAAAGCCCTGATCCAGAGGTTTTCTTTGTGAACACGCCCACGGATACCGCGCCGAACCCGTCGCCTGCCCCCGCGTCAAATGCGGCCGGTGGGGGGAAACCTAGCCCGAAGGGGCCTTCGGTCATTCAGATCAGGCCACTGGCACAAGCGGCGGGGCTCAAGCGGCGGCACCGTGGTCTTGTGGTCAGCTTTCTGGCTCTGGTGATTACGCCGCTGCTGATCACAATGCTCTATCTCGGATTTGTCGCTCAGGATCAATATGCCTCGACCACAGGGTTTACGGTGCGCCGTGAAGAAATGGGAGGGGCCACGGATCTTTTGGGAAACCTCAAGCAATTCACGGGCGGCGGCGGGGCGTCAGACAGTGATATCCTGTATGAGTTCATCCGAAGCCAGGAAGTGGTCCAGACAATTGACGACCGCCTTAATCTCCGGGAGATTTATTCGCAGAATTGGCCCGGCGATCCGCTGTTTTCCCTTTGGCCCGATGCTTCTATCGAAGATCTGTTGTGGTTCTGGCAGCGGATGGTGCAGATTTCCTATGACCAGTCGACGGGGCTGATCGAATTGCGGGTTCTCGCCTATTCACCGGAAATGGCGCAGACGATCGGCAAGGAGATCGTGGTTGAAAGCCAGAACCGGATCAACATTCTCAACGCGACAGCGCGCAGTGATATGATGCGCTATGCCGAAACCGATCTGGCCGAAGCGGTTGAGCGCCTGAAAGCGGCGCGTGAGGCGATGACGCTGTTTCGCACCCGAACACAGATTGTGGACCCGAGCGCCGATATCCAGGGGCAGATGGGGGTTGTGAACAACCTGCAACAGCAATTGGCCCAGGCTTTGATCGACTATGACCTTCTGATCGAAACCAGCAGCGACACAGACCCCCGCGTCAAGCAATCTGCCCGCCGGATCGAGGTTATCAGGTCTCGCATCGCGCAGGAGCGGGAGACCTTCGCTTCGGAAAAGGTGGGCGGTGTGGGTGAGGACTACCCGACGCTGATGGCACAATATGAAAGCTTGATTGTTGATCGCGAATACGCTTCGGAAAGCTATCGCGCCGCGCTTGCGGCGGTGGATATCGCGCGGGCCAATATTGCCCGACAAAGCCGGTATCTTGCCGCCTACGTCAACCCGACGCTGCCCCAGACGGCCGAATACCCGCAACGGCTGGTGCTGACGGGGCTGGTGGCGCTTTTCCTGCTTTTGGGATGGTCGATCATGGTGCTGGTGTATTACAGCCTGCGCGACCGCCGTTAAGCGGAGGCAGCCAATGATTAGGTTCGAAAACCTGAGCAAGAGTTTCTGGGTACGGGGCAGCCGCAAAACGGTCATCGACAACCTGAACCTGACCTTGCCAACCGGGGCCTCGCTTGCGCTTCTGGGGCGTAACGGGGCCGGAAAATCGACCCTGTTGCAGCTGATATCGGGCACGCTCAGCCCCGATCACGGGCGGATCCTGTCGGATGGTACGATTTCCTGGCCGGTTGGGTTTGGCGGTTCTTTCCACCGGGAGCTGACAGGCGCCCAGAACGCGCGCTTCATTGCCCGCATCTATGGGGTCGATACCGACGGGCTTCAGGATTTCGTCGAGGATTTCGCCGAGATCGGCAAGCATTTCCACATGCCGGTGCGCAGCTATTCTTCGGGGATGCGGTCGCGATTGGCCTTTGGCATTTCCATGGGGATCCAGTTTGACACCTATCTGGTCGATGAGGTGACAGCCGTTGGGGATGCCGCGTTCAAACGGAAAAGCCGGGCGGTGTTTCAGGAACGGATGCGCAGCTCCAGTGCCATTCTGGTCAGCCATGACATGGCGCAGGTGCGCGAGTTCTGCAATGCCGGTATCGTGTTGGAAAACGGCGAACTGACCTATTTCGACGATCTGGAAGAGGCGGTGAAATACCATCAGAAGCTGCTGGCCTGACATCGGCCAGCTTCGGCGCGGTTTTCATAAAATATAAAATAATAACAAAAAGTTAAAATGGTCTCTGAAGTTTGCATTCAGGCCATGTTTTGGCTGCTCAGTCAACTGTGTCTACTCTTTGGACTGAACCTGCCAAGGCATGGCAGTTTTGATGATGGCGTTAGCGACTGTGATCAGCCTTTGTGCGATTGCGATCATGAGTTTGTGCGGCATTCCAGGCTCATTGAGTCGCTTTGCGACTAGCTTGAGAACTGGGTTGTGACACGCGGCTCGCAGGTATCGAAGTCGCTCACATGGGCCGAAAAAATTAGTTTTCAGCAAGCGGGACAAGCCCCTTCCGGCGATTTTCTGTACTGCCGTCATAGCCATTTCCGCAAGACAGCCTTTACAAACCGTCACAAAGGTTTGCGACATAGCCAATGGGCTGGCCCTTGAAAGCCAGAGGCGGAGTTTCTATAACCGATCGACTGCTCTGCTGTGCTACGTACCGGGGCTGTAAGCTTTTTATATGTCCGGGACCAGATCATGATCCATCCTCTTATACTGTGTGGTGGCTCTGGAACACGCTTGTGGCCACTAAGCCGGCGCAGCCGCCCCAAACAATTCGCGGCCCTGACCGGGGAAGACAGTCTGTTGCAGGAAACCGCCTTTCGCCTGTCGGATGCGGATTTTGCACCACCAACCATCATCACCGCGGCCGATTACCGCTTTGTGGTTGCCGAACAGATCACAGCCGCCGGGATCGACCCCGGCGCGATCTTGATCGAACCGGAGC
The DNA here is from genome assembly GCA_041583175.1 of Pseudorhodobacter sp. Lineage (GTDB taxonomy): Bacteria > Pseudomonadota > Alphaproteobacteria > Rhodobacterales > Rhodobacteraceae > Pseudorhodobacter. The sequence goes on from JBFHGI010000102.1 coordinate 6,773, forward strand.
CTCGCAACACCGGGCCTGCGGTTCTGGCGGCGGCGCTTCATCTGGCAAAAGCCGATCCCGATGCGATCATGCTGGTGGCCCCCTCGGACCACCGTATCCCCGATGCGCAAGGGTTCCGCGCGGCCGTGCGGGCAGGGCTGAACACGGTGCAGGCCGGGGGTATCGTGACCTTTGGCATCCCCCCCGAATGGGCCGAAACCGGTTATGGTTATCTGGAGGCTGCGGCCCCGGTTGCGGTCGGCCAGGTGGCCCCGGTCCGGCGTTTTGTGGAAAAACCGGATGCAACGCAGGCGGCAGCGATGCTGGAACAGGGTAATTTCCTGTGGA
>JBFHGI010000103.1:0-7018 GCA_041583175.1 Pseudorhodobacter sp.
AACAGGGGCCAGAATAAAGCCGACGAAGTTCAGATGCCAGACGGGGGTGACATGGCGCCCCTCTTCCGGCCCTCGGCGCAAGGCGAGAATGATCAATCCTGCCAAGCCAAGATGCAACACCAACCCGACAAACATCAGCACTTCGGCGGCGCGCGCAGAATAAGGCAGCACAACGGTCGCAAAGAGCAGCAACCCTGCCGACATGGCCGCAAGCCCGGCCCTCCCCGGCAAAATAGCCAGATCCTCCATGATCACCGCAGGGCGTTGCGACAGCTTGACGAGATAGCCAAGGGCGGCAAATATCCACAAGAGGCTGATGGCGCCCAAAGCCATCTCGGCAATGCCCACCGGATAGCCGATCATATCCGCCCCGCGCCGCATCGCCAACCCGAGCCCAAACAACCCCATGATGGACGGAAACACAGCGGGCGGCATCCGTTGAAAAGCCTTCAGTTTGACGGGCGGGAACTCGGGCGCAGGAAAAATCGGTGGGCGTTTCATGGGGAATCCTTGCTGGTGTCGCAGCGGTTTTAGCCGATCTTTCCGCAAAGTACATCGCGGCGCGTTGTCACCTAGTCCATGGCAATGGCAGCGCGCGGGGGCTCGATGCCCCCCAAGCCGCCTGCCCCCCTTCAGATCAGATGGCGGGCAACACCAGGCAGCTTGTGCCCTGCCGTTCTACAATCGCGCCGGTGCCCAGTTTGAACCGCGCCAGCGATGCGCCTTCTTCAGTATTCACATCGCCCAGATCAAGCCTCGACACCCCGCGATCCCGCAATCGCAGCGCGGCCTGCCATAACAGCGGACCATGGGCAAAAGCCGCGCGCGCTTCGGCGCTGCCCCAGCCCAGAAAATAACTTGCGCTCTGACCGTGGATCAGAAACACCAGTCCGGCCTGCAATGTCCCGCCAGACCGCCAACCGAGCGCAAGGCTTTTCCCCGACCAGTACCGCGACAAGGCCCCCGGCAGGTTAACATAGCCTCTGTCCTGTCGTTGTGCAGCCTCCTGCGCGATCAGCCATTCCAGATCGGCAGCCTGCAACACAGAGGCCCGCACCAAAGGCTCCGCTTTCACCAATCGGTTGCGCCATTTGCCTTGCAGCCCTGCACGAAACGCTTCGAGCGGCTGGTCCAACCGCCAAACCGCGCGGTTGCGAGCGGTGATCAGAGGAAGCATTCCCCAGCCGGACAGATCTTCGACAGGGGTGGCAATTGTCACGCCGGGGTGACGGGCCAAGGTGCGCAACACGCGCCGTTTCTCGGCTGTTTTCATGTCGGTCAACCACAACGGCCCATGATTGATGACCCGGAGCCCGCGCCGCAACAGCACCTGAACCATTGCGACCTCGGTCCCATCATGCCGGATAACCGCCCGCCCGATTCTGGCGCCCATGGCTTCCATCGCCGCGCCGTACGCCCAGCTTTGACGCAAGGGCAGATCGGGCAGAGCCCGCGTCCGGTCCCGCCAGCCAGTTTCCTCAAGCCTGTCCCATACAATCTCCATAGCCTGTTAAGACAACAGAAACCTCAATGACCGATTAAGGGGAATGCAATATATCCGGAGACTTGCAATGAAACCCATCCCCGCCCCTCGCTATACGTTTTGGGTGCCTGCCCTGATAGCCTTGTTGCTGAGCGTGCTATTCCTGCTTGCTCTCGCCTTTGCCTGACCCTCAGCGATACAGAAGGGAAACGCCGTCATGAAACAGATGCACCTTGTCGGGCACCGCCGTCAGGCGCAACTCTTTATGCCGCAGGTGCAGGTGAACGCCCGGGAGTTTGCACAGCACCGGCGTGCCGCCGCCCTGAGGTGTGACATATAGCAGGCTCACCTCACCCAAGGCTTCGACAAAGTCTACTTTTCCGGAAAGGATGGCGTCACCCTCGGTCAAGAGCAAATCCTCGGGACGCAGACCGATTGTCACGCGCATCCCGAGATCAGCGGCTTGTGTTGGTACCGAAGACCGAACAATCGCGCCCGTCTCCAGCCTGACATGGGTTTCTGCCCCTGCCGTGACCACCTCACCTGCCGCCAAATTCATTGCGGGCGAGCCGATGAACTGCGCAACGAAAGTGGTTCTGGGGCGCTCATAAAGGTCGAGCGGGGTGCCGACTTGCGCAATGGTGCCTTCCGCCAACACGACGATCCGGTTGGCGAGTGTCATCGCCTCTACCTGATCATGCGTCACATAGATCATGGTGCGGTCAGGCATCTGCTCTTTCAGACGCGCGATTTCCAGCCGTGTGGCCACCCGCAAAGCGGCATCAAGATTGGAAAGCGGTTCATCGAAAAGAAAGACCTTCGGGTCCCGCACAATGGCGCGGCCAATGGCAACCCTTTGGCGCTGCCCGCCCGATAGCGCCTTTGGCAAACGGTCCAGATAAGGGGTCAGTTGCAGGGTATCGGCAGCCTTCTGCACTGCCGCCGCGATTTCGGACTTGGTTTTCCTGGCGATTTTCAGCGCAAAAGCCATGTTCTCGCGCACCGTCATATGCGGATACAGCGCGTAGGATTGGAACACCATCGCAATGTCGCGCTGGGCGGGCGGCATGTCATTCATCACTTGGCCATTGATTTCCAACGTGCCGGAGGTGATCCGCTCCAGCCCCGCGATCATGCGCAACAGCGTGGATTTCCCGCAGCCGGAGGGACCGACGAACACGATCAGCTCCCCCTGTTCGATATCAAGCGAGATGTTCGAAAGGACCTGCACATCGCCGTAGGATTTCCCGATATTCGTCAGCTTTAGCCCTGCCATATCCCGCGCCCTTCCCCTATTTCACAGAGCCTGCCAACAGACCCCGAACCAGGTATTTCTGCAGGGTGAAGAACACAACTAGCGGCACTGCTATGGTAACAAGTGCCGAGGTTGCAAGGATTTCCCATTCCCCGCCGCGCGATCCCATCAGGTTCCTCAACTGCCCCGTCAGAACCTGTTGATCGGCGGAGTTGCCGAGGAAGACAAGGGCGACCAGCAGGTCGTTCCACGTCCATAGGAACTGAAAGATCGCGAAGGAAGCCAGAGCGGGAAACGAGAGCGGCAGGATAATTTTCAGGAAGACCTGAAAATCGCTCGCGCCATCGATCCGCGCGTTCTCTATAATCTCTCGCGGCAGGCCAACCATGTAATTGCGCAGCAGGTAAATCGCCAACGGAAGGCCGAAACCGGTATGCGCAAGCCAGATGCCGAGGTAGCCTTTGCCGATGCCAATCTCGTTATGAAGCCTTAACAGGGGGATAAACGCGAGCTGCAGCGGCACAACCAGAAGCCCCACGATCATGGCGACGATCAGCGCGCGGCCTGGAAACTCCATCCAGGCCAGCGCATAGGCCGCGAAGGCGGCGACCAGAATGGGAATGACTGTTGCCGGAATGGAAACAGTCAAAGTATTCAGAAACGCGCGGCCGAGCCCTTCGCCCCCCAAGACCCGACCGTAGTTTGTAATGGTGAACCGCGCAGGTGTAACCGTGGTGGCAAAGATGCGCATTCCCCGTTTGCCCTGGATTGCGCTGGTTGAGGTGATGGTGAAATCTCCATTTGCCCGCACTGTGAGCGTTTCACCGCTGTCCATAGCAGCTGGAACACCCACGTTATAGGCATCGGGGAGCCGAATGGAGGTGCCAAAACCTGTCACCTCTCCCTCATTACCGTCAAAGATATTGCCCGAAATCGTGAAGAGCCCCTGTTCCAAAACGGCACTCTCTGGGGGCGGGGCGCGGTATTGGACCGTTTCCTCGACGGGAAGCATCGCCTTCCACCAGCCAGAAGCGATGATCTGATCGCGATCACGAAAGCTGGACACCAGCAGCCCGATGGTGGGTAGCGCCCAAAGGACCAGCAGCAGCATAGCGCAGAGGTTAGCCGCCCATGCCAATCGCGATCTTGCGCCTGCGATATGACCCATCAGCGCGCCTCGCGGGCTGTTTTGCAGATGTTCCAGATCATGATCGGCGTCACCATCAACATGATCACAACCGCCGCGGCCGAGGCCCGCCCCGTGTCATTGCCGCGAAACATCCAGTCAAACATCAGATTTGCCAGGACCTGCGTTCCCCATTGGCCATTGGTCATCGTCAACACGATGTCGAAAACCTTGAGAACGGTGATGGTGATCGTGGTCCAAACCACCAGAATGGTGCCCCAAATCTGCGGAACTTTGATGCGCATTAGACTTTGCAAAGGCGAGGCACCATCTAGGATAGCGGCTTCTATGGTTTCCTCCGGGATGCCTCGCAAGGCTGCCGATATGATGACCATGGCAAAGCCTGTTTGAATCCAGACCAAGACGATCATCAGCAAAAATGAGTTTATTACGGGCGAGGTCAGCCAGGTTTGCGGCGCGCCTCCGATGCTCGTCCAGAGCGCGTTGAGGGCGCCGATCTGTTCCTGATTGGCGGGACGGTATTCATAGACCAGCTTCCAGATCACTGCGGCCCCAATGAAAGAAATTGCCATTGGCATGAAAATGACTGCCTTGGCAAAATTTCCCCAGCGGATGCGGTCCGTTACTGCAGCGGCCACCAATCCCAAGAGCGTGGATAGTGCTGGTACAAAAATCAGCCAGAGCAGGTTGTTCACCATGCTTTCGCGAAATTTTGCATCGTTGATCAACCAGATGTAGTTGGCACTGCCGACAAATCCGTCCCCCGAGGCGTCCCTGAAAGACAAGAAGAGGGAAACGAAGACCGGATAGACCAGATAGACAGCCAGTAGCGCAAGGGCCGGAAACATAAAGAGCCAAGGCCGGATCTGATTGGCCCGGTTGATGTTCGTTCCCGCCTTGGGCCCTGTCGGTGGAAGCACCGCCTCCAGCGCGAGGTTGGAGAGAAAAAAATAGCACACGCAACCGAATACGCCCGTCAGCACCATCACAGCCGCGGTTCCGAACTGCTCCATATCGCTTCCCTATCCGCGTTGTGCAAAGCCGTATGAGGACAGTGCTATTTTATGCTGTCCCAAGTCTTTTGAATATCAGCCGCTACGGCAGCGGCATCCTTGCCTGCGGTATAATCCACCATTCCGGTCCAGAAAGCGCCTGCCCCGATCGCACCCGGCATCAGGTCAGACCCGTCAAACCGGAACGTATCCGCGCCCAGCAAGACGTCGCCCATTTTCCTCAGCGTTCCACTACTATAGGCTTCGGCGTTCACGCCTTTATGCGGTGTCAGAAAGCCGGATTGTGCCATCCAGATCTCATGTGCGATGGGGCTTTGCAGAAACGCCATGAACGCTTGCGCGACAGGACTGTCCTTGGTCACGACAAACAAGGCACCGGAACCGAGTACAGGTTTGCCCAGGTCCTTGCCCTCGTATGCGGGAAAATAGAAGAAATCGGCGTCTTCCCCCATCACAACGCCCTCCGGAAAGAAGGATGGGATGAAGCTTGCCTGACGGTGCATGTAGCAGTCAGGCGGGGAGGTAAAAAGGCCCTTCGGACTGTCACGGAAATCACCCGCGCCAACGGCCCCGGCCCCGCCCGCGACATGTGCGTCCACGCGTGCGAAGCTACCGAAATCCTCGATTGCGGCAATCACTTTGGGGTCGTCGAACCGCAACTCATTACGGACCCAAGCGTCATAATCAGAGGCGGAGGTGTTGCGCAGCATCATATCTTCCACCCAGTCCGTCGCAGGCCAGCCAGTCGCCGGGCCGGACCCCAGGCCGATGCACCATGGCGTTCCGCCATCGGCCACGATCTGGGCCGTTAGCGACTTGAGGGCCTCCATCGACTCTGGAACATCATAGCCCGCATCCTCGAAGTTTTCCGGCACATACCAGACCAGGGATTTCACATCGACCCTGTAGAAAAACCCGTAAATCGCATCAGTGCCATCGGGGCCGGCAAAGGTAGACAGATCCACCCAGGATTGTCCGGCGGCGTAATTCTCTTTCACCCAGTCAGCCGTTGTGTCCGGGAGTGCGACCAGCTTTCCCCTTGCGGCCAGATCAGAAGCCAGTCCGGGCTGTGGAATGATGGCAATCCCGGGTGGGGACCCCGCTTCGACATCGATCATCACGCGCTGTTCAAACCCGTCGCCGCCGGAATAGGCGACCTCAGCTCCGGTCGCAGCCTCAAAATAGGCAATGACAGTTTCAAAGAGTTTCTTGTCAACGCCGCCCCACGGCCCATCGATATCAAGGGTTTGTCCCGACATGTCGGTGGATTGCAGCGCGACATAGTTGTCCCAGTGGAATCGCTCATCGGCTCCGGGTGCAAATTTCAGATCCTGAGCGTGAACAGGCCCCGCCAGCAGCACAAGGGCCCCAAACGCAAAGTCGACTCTCATACCACCCTCCCGATGATCACGCTTCTGGCGCGTCAATGCAGCCTTATAAAGCGGCCCGTAGGTCTCTCCGCCCCGGGTTCTGGACCATCTCGGATCACCTAGGGTTTGTCAATCTGGAGTTGTATTTCCGATCAGCGACGGCTTGCCAATCTGATGACTGCCTTGCGCGTGCATCCCCTGAACATGAAGAGGACCCGATAGGGGAAGGTGGCCACAGGGCAAAACTCGCGCGTCACAGTCCGTGCTGAATTCGAGAAAAGCACATCGCACTGTTGCCTGTATTCTTCTGAACCTTGCAGAGGACCCCGAAAGCGTCCTATCACGCGCGCAGTCCTGCGGTGTCGCGCATGGACGGAATGGGAGCAAAATCCATGACCCGCAACGCCGCTGCCCCGTTATCCCTGGTCGCCGATATTGGCGGCACAAATACCCGTGTTGCTTTGGCAGATGCCGGTACGTTGCGCGCACAGTCGATCCGGCGCTATCGCAACGCCGATTATCCGGCCTTGGATGCGATCCTGCAAACCTATCTGGAGGCGGCGGGCAGCATTGACTGTGCTGGCGTGTGCGTTGCGGTCGCGGGGCCGGTTGCCAATGGCATCGCCACCATGACCAATCTTGACTGGACCATCGACGGCCCAAGCCTGACCCGCGCGACAGGGGCAAAGCTGGTTGCTATTCTGAATGACCTGCAAGCCCAGGGTCACGCTTTGGGCCATATCCTGCCCG
>JBFHGI010000104.1:0-7008 GCA_041583175.1 Pseudorhodobacter sp.
TCGTCACCGAAGGTTTCGCGAAAGGCGGGCAGCGCCATGACAGCGGCGCTGGCGGCCTCGTCAAACCGGCCAAGATCGGCAAGGCTATAGGCGCGCGACACTTCCAGCATCACAGCCATATCCCGGTCTTCATCCGTGCCGGAACGGGCGAGCTCCAGCCCCTCATCGGCAATGCGCAACGCATAGGCAGAGTTCTCACGCGTGTTGCGGGCGGAATCGGCCAGCATCATGAAAACGACAGACCATTCCGGCGTCAGCGCCCCTTGCGCCCGCGCCTGCCGCACGCGGTTTTCCAGAAAGCGGAACACCCCCTCCTCGCCTTCCTTTTCAAAGACTCCAAAAACCTGCTCCGCGATTTCAAAAGGATGCGCCAAGGGTTGCGCCGGGGGCGCTGACGGCACCATGGCGAGAAACAGGCAGACGGCGGCGGCGAGGCTGTGTTTCATTGCCCTTCCCCCACCAATACGAACGGCGCCCAGGCCGAGGGGAAGGCAAGGCTCGGGTCGCGCGTGTCTTCCATCAGGGACAGCATCGCACCGCGCAGCGCATCGGCCTTGCCGCGCGCCTCTCCCCTGCCCAGCCGTGCAAAGGTGTCGGTGGTCAACCGCGCCGCCGCATCATCCCGCACCGGCCAATGCGACACCAGGATAGACCGCGCCCCCGCGAATAAAAACGCCCGCGCAAGGCCGGAAAGCCCTTCGGCCCCCGGTGCCGCCCCGCCAGCGGTATTGCACGCCGACAGGACCACCCAATCGGCATCCAGCCGCAATTCCGTGATCTCTGATGCCGTCAGCAAACCGTCATCGCCGGGGGTGGCACTTTGCGGTGGTGACATCACCAAGGCAGGCTCCGCCAATCCCGCAAGATCGCCAGACAAAAGCCCGTGTGTCGCAAAGGCCAGCACCTTGGCGCGCGACAGATCAGCCGATTTCACCGCCGTTTCCGTCGCTGCCGCCCCCAACCGGACCGAGGACGGCCCCGCGCCAAGCGTGCGTGCGATCTCCAGCAACTCCTTTCGCGTTTGCGGCAAGGGGGCGAGCGCGCGCAACTGCTCCACATCCGCAGCCCCCGCCCGCAACGCCCCTCGCGTCAGGGCGGCGACCTGCATCTCGCCGCTGAAACTGGGGTCGCCAAAGCCGATGAACGCGTCGCGCCCCGCTAGGGCGGGCGGCATGGCGCGCACCACGCCCAGCGCCTCGACCGAGGGCAGCGTGGTCAGCGCATGGCGGCGGATCAGCCAGGGCGTTGCGCGCATTGCGGCCGGATCGTCATCCGCACCATCCGGCGGGGCGGTGACCAGCAAGGAAAACGGCAGGCTGGTCAGCGCGCCATCCGCCACGATGAACAGATGCGCTGCCTGTTCGAACACAGGTTCCAATGGGGCCAGCAGATAGTCATAGAGCAGATAGGCGTGATTGCGGCTGAATTGCACCGCCTCCAGCCCGACGGGGTCAAGCGCCACGGCAGCCCGGGCCGGAGCGGTCGGGTCGAGACTGCTGCGCAGCTTGGTGACCACATCGTCCAAGGTCGCCTTGCCCGCCGCGACCCGATGCCAGCCCGCCCGTGTGGGCGAGACGGCCCAGACATAGGTATAGGTTTGCGCAACGAAGGTCAGGATCAGCGCCTCATCCGGTGCCAGAAGTGCTTGCACCTGCGCCACGCTCAGCGCTTTTGGGCGTGTGATCCGGTCAAACTCCGGATGGTCGCGCTGCAAGTCCGCCTCAAGCGCTGCGACTTCGGCAGTCAGCCCGTCAATCACGCCGAACAGGGCGGTGCGGTCGGCCCCGTCTTGCGCCAGCTGCGCCTCGACCTCGGCACGTTGGTTCTCCAAAGCCTGCTTTTGCCGCAAAAGGGTGGAAAGCGCCCCCTCACCCGCTGCGGCGCGCAATCCGATCTGGCGCAAGGCCGCCCCCGCCTGATTGGCAAATCCGGCCTGCGCGACTTCGAAGGTTTCTTCCAGCAAGGGGCTCGCACGGGCTGGGCAAGCCCCGAGTGCAAGGGCCGCCAGCAAGGGCATGATGAACAGGGGCAAAGGAATGCGCATGGGGAAACCCTGCCAGAGCCTGCGGAAAACTCAAATGAATTTTGCCGTCACCCAAGCCGCAAGCCGCTATTCGGCGGCGGTGCGTTGCCTTGGCAAGTTGCCCAATCCACGCGCGCCACCTTGGCGGGCCAAGGCCACGGCAGCCGTTTGGGCACCAGCATCAAGGCACTCTTCCAGCGCGGCACGATCGAGCCAACGATCCAGAAACCCTGCGTTGAACGCATCACCTGCGCCCACCGTATCCACCACCTCCACCACCAGTGCAGGCCGATGGATGCGCGCGCGCCCCTGCAGGGCATAGGCACCGTTCTTGCCATCCTTGACCACAACCAAAGGCGCGTAGCTTTCAAGCGGCGCATGTTTGGCCAAGGCTTCCGCCTCTTGCTGGTTGGGCAGGAACACATCGACATTGCGCAGCAGTGCCACCAGATCCGGTCTTGCCAGAATATCCGCATCCCAAGCGCAATCGAGCGATACACTCATGCCCTGCGCCTTGGCCTGCGCCGCGATTTCGGGCTGTTCGACAAGGCTTGCCAACTCTCCGATATGCAGATGGTCATAAGCCCCTGTCGCCAGCAATGCTGCCAGCGTGTCAGGCATCGCAGGTCCGCTGCGACGGGTGACAAAGGCACGGTCGCCGCCGGTGATCATCGCAACCGTGATCTGGGCATCATCGCCCTGCGCGGCCTGGACGCAAGGTGTCAGGTCGATGCCCGCCCCCGCAAGCTCTGCCGCGATGGTGGTGGCAAAGGGTGCAGCCGGAATCACGGCGGCAAGCGCCACATCGCGCCCCAAGGCTGCCAGATAGGCCGCCGAGATATAGGCCCCGCCCCCTGCCGCAAGGATCAGGCTGTCGGCATAAACCTCTTGCCCCGGCACCGGCGGGGCAGAGAGGCCTGCCATCACCAGATCGCAATAGAGCCGCCCGGTCGACAGCACCCGCTTGCCGCCCTGCCCCGACCCGGGCGGTCCGGATGTGGCCCGCGCCGTCATCGGATCGCTACGCCTTCGGCATCGAAAAGATGCAGATTGGCAGGGTCCACCGTCAGTTGCACCATCGCGCCCAAAGCAGGGGGCGTGCGGCCATCGGCGCGGGCCACAACCTCTTGCCCGCCGATATCGACATAGGCGAGGGTTTCGCTGCCGAGCGGTTCCAACACCGAAACGCTGCCCTCAAAGCTGCCTGCGCCATCGCTGACGCGCAGATCGTCGGGACGGATGCCGACGGTCACGGCGCTGCCAACCGCGCCTGCGGTCTTGCGGGCAATCTGGCGGCCTGCCACCTCGATCCCATCCGCCGTCACACGACCAGCGAGCATATTCATCGACGGCGCGCCGATGAATTGCGCCACAAACGTGTTCGCAGGCTGGTGGAACACCTCTGCGGGGGAGCCGACCTGCTGGATATAGCCATCTTTCATAATCACAATCCGGTCGGCCATGGTCATCGCCTCGACCTGATCATGGGTGACGAAGATGATCGTAGTGCCAACGCGCTGGTGCAGTTTCTTGATTTCCAGACGCATCTGGGTGCGCAACTGCGCATCGAGGTTCGATAATGGCTCGTCGAACAGAAACACCGCCGGATCGCGGACCATAGCACGCCCGATCGCCACCCGCTGGCGCTGCCCGCCCGAAAGCTGCGCGGGCTTGCGGTCCAGATATTCGGTCATCGACAGGATCGCCGCGACCTCTTCGATCCGTTTTTCCTTGTCGGCTTTCGGCATCTTGGAGGTGCGCAGGCCAAAGCCGATATTCTTGCGCACCGACATATGCGGATAAATCGCATAGTTCTGGAACACCATCGCGATATCGCGGTCTTTGGGTTCCAGATGGTTGACCACCTTGCCGCCGATTTCCACGCTGCCGCCCGACACATCTTCCAAGCCCGCAATCATCCGCAGAGTGGTGGATTTGCCGCAACCGGAGGGGCCGACGAACACCACAAACTCGCCATCCGCGACCTCGAGGTTGATGCCGTGAAGCACTTCGGTCTTGCCATAGGCCTTGACGAGATTCTGTAAGCTGAGGGTTGCCATGGTCTACTCCGACAAGAGGGCTTCAAAGGCGGCCGCGAGATCTGTTTTTGCCTGCTGCGCGCGATTGTACCGCAGCATGTGCACTTCTCCGCATTCGGCCAGCTCATATTCGTATTGCGCAAAGGCCTCTTCCATAGGTTCCGGCGCGGGGCCGCCAAAGCGGTTGCGTTGCGCGATAAAGTTTTCTGCACTGACGGCATGGGCAAAGCTGGCCGCATCCAGCGCGGGCTTGCGGCCGGTTTCGGCGATGAAGGCCAAGGAGAAAGCCTCGAACCCCTGCCCCAAGGGCACGCCCCGCGCGATCACATCGCGCGCGGTCTTGGCGGCGACCTCATGCGCTTGCCGAAAGCTCAAACCCTCGCCGCGCACCAGCGTATCCGCCAGTTCCGTCACCGTCACACAGGCCGCATCCATATTCGCCGCGACACGGTCGGCGCGGATCGAACAGGCCGGAATCAGCGCAGTCAGCAAGGACAGCACGCGGGCGGCACTGTCAAAGACGCCATAGCCTGCAACCTGCACCTCGCCTTCGCTATCGTTCATATCGGTGAAGGGCGTGTTGTGCATCGTGTTGATGACGGCATCGCAGCGCCCGACCGTCATAGACGCCAGATGCCGCAGATGCTCGATCGGCACCGGATTGCGCTTTTGCGGCATGATGGACGAGATTTGCACCATGGAATTGGGCACATAAAGCTGCCCCACCTCGAACGCTGACCAGAATTGCATGTCCTGAACCACGCGGCCGAGATGCAGGAACATCAGCTTGATCGCCGAATAGAGCCCCGTCACATAATCGACCGAAGCAATACAGCCGTAGGAATTGCGCAGCGGGGCCTCGAAGCCCAGCAAATCCGCCATGCGGTGTCGGTTGATCGGAAAACCCGAGGTGGTAATGGCCGCCGCCCCCATCGGGCAATGCTCCAACCCTTGGCGCGCATCGCAAAGGCGCTGCCCGTCCCGAATGAACACCTCGATCATCGCGGCAAGGTAATGGCCATAGGTCGTGGGCTGTGCGGGCTGGCCATGTGTATAGGCCACAATCGGCGTGTCCCGTTCGGCCTTGGCCTTCGCGATCAGGGCCATTGCCAATTCCATTGATTGTTCCAGCAACCTGTCCGTCTTGTCCCGCAACACCATTTTGAAAACGGTGTGGTCCATATCATTGCGCGACCGCGCGGTATGGAGCGCACCTGCCACATCCGCCCCAAGGCGGCGCTTCAGCTCTGCCTCGACCAGAAAGAAATAATCCTCATACTCTCCGGTATATGTCAGCGCGGGCAGATCCAACTCGGCGTCGATCGCCACCAGCGCTTTTGCAATCTGTCGGGCAGTGGCGCGGGGCAAGATTCCCTCTTCGGCCAGCATCACCAGATGGGCACGGTTGATTTCGCGCACGGAGCCCGCGTAATGCGTTTTTGCGGCATCAAACAGCGGCGCGAGGACAGTATCGCGATAAGCCGGATCGGGAAATTTACTTGTGTCGGTCATCCTTTAAGCCCCGCCATTGCTACGCCGCGAATAATATAGCGTTGAAAGACCAGAAACACGATCAGGGTCGGAATTGTTGCCAGTGCCGCCCCCGTCATGATCAACTCCCATTCCACCGCTTGCTCTACGCTGAAGGTCGTCAGCCCGACCGGCAGGGTGTAAAGTTCCTGACTGTTGGTCACGATCAGCGGCCAGAGGAACGCGGTCCAGTTGCCGAGGAAGACGAATATCGCCAGTGCGCTGAGCGCGGGTGTCACCAAGGGCAAGGCCACCGACCACCAGATCTGGAACTCGTTCAGCCCGTCGATCCGCGCCGCTTCCAGAAAATCATCCGGCACAGTCTCAAAAAACTGTTTCATCAGGAAAGTGCCGAAAGCGGTCATCACACCGGGGAACATGATGCCCCAATAGGTATCGAGCCAGCCAAAGGATTTCGACATCAGATACCACGGAATCACCAGCATTTCCGTGGGGATCATCAGCGTGGACAGGATGGCAATGAACACCAGCGTCCGACCGCGAAAGCTGAATTTGCACAGCGCATAACCCACCAGCGCATCGAAAAACACCGCCGAAATGGTGGTCAAGGTGGCAATCAGGAACGAATTGCCGAACCAGCGCAGAAAGCGGCCATCCGACAGGACATAGGTGTAATTCTCGAACGTCGGCTCTTTCGGGATGATGTTCAGATCATACATCTCGAACGGGTATTTGATGCTGGCCGACAGCATGTAGACAATCGGCATCACCATCACGATCGCGCCCATCGCCAGCAGCGTCCAGCGCAGCACGGAATAAGGGTCGCGCGGGCCTTTGGCCGTGCGTGTCTGCATCAGGCTGGCAGAACTGGCGCGGATATCGCTCATGGTTTTTCCCTCAGGATGCGCAGTTGAACCAGACTGACGGTCAGCAAAATCGCGAACAGCACCACGGTTTGTGCTGCGGCATAGCCCATATCGAAACTGGAAAACGCGGTCTGATAGATCATCAGCACCAAGGGTTTGGTGCTGTCCAGCGGCCCACCGGGGTTATTGGTCGTCATGTTGAAAACCTGATCGAAGATCCGCAAAAACCCGATGGACGAAAAGACCACCAGAAACACAATCGTCGGCTTCAGCAAGGGGAGCGTGATCTCTGACAGGATGGTCCAGCTTGAAACACCATCAATCCGCGCAGCCTCGTAATAGCTGGTCGGAATGGCGCGCAGCCCCGCCATGAAGATGATGATCTGAAAGCCAAGCCCCGCCCAGATCGCGGGGATCAGGATAGAGGGCAGCGCATTGGTGGTGGAATTCAGGAAATTGACCTGCGCAAAGCCGAGCGAGGCCAGGAAGTTGTTGAACAACCCGATTGGCACCGGCTGGTAGAACCAGCGCCAGACCCAGGCCATTGCCACGGTCGAGGTCAGGAAAGGCAGGAAATACAGCGCGCGCA
>JBFHGI010000105.1:0-7006 GCA_041583175.1 Pseudorhodobacter sp.
AACCGGAAGCCATGAAAGCTGAACACCTGCCCCTCACTCGGGATCAGCTGCGCTTCATGGATCACTAGCCCTGCAATTGTATTGGCCTCGTCATCGGGCAGGCCCCAATCGGTGATCCGGTTCAGGTCACGGATCGTCATCGCGCCTTCAACCAGAAAATCGCCATTCTCGGCGCGCGCCAGCGACTGGTCCTTTTCCACCGTGTCGAACTCATCACGGATCTCGCCGACGATCTCTTCCAGAATATCCTCCAGCGTGATCAAACCGCGCAGCGCACCATATTCATCCACCACCAGCGCGAAATGCGTGCGCCGTTTCAGGAATTGGCGCATCTGCTCGTCCAGCGCCGTGGTTTCCGGCACGAAGTAGGGCTTCATCGCCACTTTCAGAATGTCGAGATCGGTCAGTTTGGCGATCCGCCCCGCGCCCGACCGCAGCAGCTTGTCCACCTCGCGCAACAGGTCTTTGGCATGCACCACGCCCAGAATATTCTCGTCATCGCCCCGATAGACCGGCAAACGGGTATGCGGCGAGGCGAGCACCTGGCTCAGGATGTCGCCCGGTGCCTTTTCGGCGTCGATCATCTCGATGTCGCGTCGGTGACGCATGATCTCTTCAACCGTGCGGTCGCTCAGGTCCAAGGCGCCCAGCAAACGGTCGCGGTCTTCCTTCTCCACCGCGCCTTCGGAATGGCCCAAGGCAATCGCCCCCGCAATCTCCTCGCGCAAGGCAAGAAATTTGCTGTCCGGATCGGTCCGCACGCCGAACAGATACAGGATCCCCCGCACCAAAGCCCGCACCAGCGATACCACCGGCGAAAAGATCGGGATGATCAGCCCGATCAGCGGGGCCACCCGCGCGGCCGCAGATTCCGCATTGGTGATGGCATAGGTTTTTGGCAACACCTCGGCAAAGATCAGTACAAGCGCCGTCATTATCAAGGTCGCCACCGCAACTCCGCTTTCGCCGAAAAGCCGCGTCATCAGTGCTGTGGCCAAAGATGCCGACAGGATATTGACCACGTTATTCCCAAGCAGCAGCGCGCCGATCAGCTTTTCGTTATCTTCGGTCACCGCCAAAGCCTTTTCTGCGCCCGAAGAGCCTCGATCCGCCTGCGCCCGCAATTTCCCGCGCGAGGCGGCTGTCAGCGCGGTTTCCGAACCGGAAAAGAAGGCCGACAACACCAGAAGCGCCAGAATGGCCCCCGCGGTCAACCAAAGCCCGGTGTCAAAAAGAGTATCTGTCACGTCCAACCCCATCGTTTCATGCCGTTCCATACCGCAGCCCGCTGGCCCTTGGCTATCCCTTGCGCGCCAAGGGATGATGTTCCAGCACCAGCGATTTCAGGTGTTCGTCCAGAACATGCGTATAAATTTCCGTGGTGGAAAGGTCTGCGTGGCCCAAAAGCGTCTGGATCACCCGCAAATCCGCGCCACCGGCGAGCAAATGCGTGGCGAAGGCGTGGCGCAAGGTGTGGGGCGTGACCGATGCCGGGTCCAGCCCTGCATGGGTCGCGATGGATTTGAGCAGGACGAAAAACTGTTGCCGCGTCATATGGCCTGCGGCCCCTCGACCCGGAAACAGGAATTTTGACGGCTTCTTGCCTTTGGCGGCTGCGGCCTCTTCGGCGGCATCACGCAAGCACAGCCAATCCGCCAGCGCTTGTTTCGCTGGGGGCGATAGCGGCACCATGCGTTCCTTGCCACCCTTGCCGCGCACAAGGATCATCGCGGGTGCGCCGCGTGCTGCAGCGACGGGCAGCTCTACCAGCTCAGACACCCGCATCCCCGTAGCATAGATCAGCTCGATAAGGCAGGTATTGCGCGTCGCCTCGTCAGGCGTGCGCCCACTTTCGCGCGCGCTGCGCAAGATCGCCTCCACCTCGGCCAGTTCCAGCGTTTTGGGCAGCTTGGCACTGCGCCCCGGCCCTTTGATGCGCAGCCCCGGATTCTCGTTGCGCCAGCCCTCTTCAAAGGCAAAGCGGTAAAGCTGGCGGATGGCAGACAGCCTGCGGGCGCGGGTGGACTTGGAAAGCCCCTGCGCCTCGCAATAGATCAGATAGGCCTCGATCTCGACACGGGTTGCGGCCTCGAAGCTGCTGTGTTGCCGATCCAGCCAACCGGCGAAATCCTGCAGATCGCGGCCATAGGCCAAAAGCGTGTTGCGGGCGGCATCAAGTTCGGCGGCTTGTGCCTCCAGAAAGGTAGAAATCCATCTGTCAGAGGCGGCAGTCATCCGCGGCGTTCCAGCAACATCAGCTCCAAGGCCACGCGGCGAGACAGGTCTTCCAGCCCCACATGGCGGAACAGCGCCAACCCTTCGGTGACGCCGCGCAAGTCGCCGTGCAACCCGCGCTCGATGCGGTCTACGGCATGTAGGATCGCCTCTCCCAAGCGTTTCTCGGCCAAGAGCGCCATCAGGTCGGCGGGCGGAGAGGCGCGGACAAAGGCCGGGGCAATTGCGCGCGACAGACTGTCGAGCGGTGTGACACCTTGAAGATTGCCGCGCGCCAGCCCGATCAGAAAGGCCTCGTTGATATTTGCAGGCGTGCGGGCCTTGGCGGCGGCTTCATACTGGCCCGACAAGAGCGCGATGCGGAAGGCCAGCGCACTTGCCTCTCCTGTCAAGGGGAGGCGCAATAGCCGCTCGGCAAACAGCTCCGCAAACGGGACTTCAAGCGTCGCTGCCGTCATCATCGCCCAGGCGTTGGGCAGGGCCGCCGCAACCGCGCCGGGGTCTGCCGCTTGCAAGGCGGTGTCGAACCGCTGGAACGCCTCGACCCTATCCCAAACCCCACCGGAGGCGGCAGGCAGGCGTTCGGTATAAATTCCCAGCAAACGGTTCGGGTCCAGCACGGACGCACGTGACAGCCGTTCGGCGGCCTCTATCTGCGCTTTCCACCCGGCGGTTTCGCGCAGTTCGGCGTGAGAGAATGCCAAAGGCAGTTGGGCCGTAGGCAATCCTTCCCCAATCGCTTCCAGCATCCGCCACGCCAGCGGAGTGACGGGCGAGGGCGGCTCCAGCGCCGGTTCACCTTCGAACAGATCCGGGTCCAGAAAGCGCGTCAGCAGCGCATCTTCGGATTCCGAGACATAACCCAATGCCTGCGCCATCCGCAGCGTCAGCGCCGAACCTCCCCAATCGCCAGAACGGGCTAGGCAGAAAATGCGGGCAGGGTAGGTGGGGGCAAGATCGGGCGTGTCGCGCAAATAGCCGCAGGCATCATCTTCCTTGCCTGTCAGCATCGCGACATCAAAATAGCGGCGGAAAATCTCGGGCGTCATCTTGCCAGAGGCCGCGATCAGCGCATCCGCCTCTTCCAGCGCCGCCATCTCCAGCAGCTTGTCGATGCGCGCGCGCAGCAAGATACCGCGCCCGCCTGCATCGGCAGGGGCGCTGGCCTGCGCCAACATCAGTGTCATCAGCAATCGCTGCAATGAGGGCAGCGCATCGTCGCGCTTGATCGAAATCAGCGCCGCGATTTTCTCGGTCTCGCCCAAGCCCCAGATGTCGTTCGGGAACCCTGTGACGCGCGCGGGCAAGACCCCTGCGGCATCCGGTGACGGGCCATCCAGCACGGAAACGATGACATTCTGTGGCAAGGCTCCGCCTGCTGCTGCGACGCCCGGCTCAGGCGGGGGCAGCGGTTTCGCGGGTGTGGCGACGGAGCTCGATAGCCAGTCAATCGCGGAAAGGGGCGACTCGGCCTGACCTGCGGCGGGCCCGCCTCCCAATGCCAAGCAAATGACGGAAATGCCGCCAATCCGACGCATGGCTTCAGCTGCCATCCAGCACCACCGGCTTTTTCACCTCAATCTGCGTGGGCGACAAATCGCCCAAATAGGCAAAGCCCGTCAGCCCAATTGTGCCCAAAATCACCAATATCGCTATGCCTTTAACGATCAGCTTCATCTTATCGCTTTCTTGCCAGACCTCATTCGCCGAAATTTCCCTGTCCCGTCAGCGGCTTTCGCCCACAAATCAGAGGTGTTCGGTCTCTCAAGCATCGCTATACAGCTATTCATAGCCGAGTTCACGCCCCCGCGCAAAGAATTGCGGCCCATCGGGCGTGGCTTCGCTCAAAAACCCATCGCCAAATCCGGCGCGGGGCTGGACAGGCGGCAGCCCCTCCCGCTATTGGGAAGGGACGGAAACAAGGACAGGCGGGGTGCGATTTCGGGATGAGACTGAAGAAATCGGTCGTCATGGTGGGGATGATGGGCGCTGGTAAAACAGCCATCGGAACCCAGCTTGCCAAACTTCTGTCCGTTCCCTTCATCGATTCCGATGACGAGATTGTGATCGCTGCCAATCGCAGCATTGCAGAAATTTTCGAACGCGACGGAGAACCGTTTTTCCGGCAGAAGGAAACGCAGGTCATCAGCCGCTTACTGGAAGGGCCGAGTGCGGTGCTTTCAACCGGTGGCGGGGCGTTCATGTCGGCGGAAAACCGGCAGATGATTGCAAGCCGCGGTGTCTCGGTCTGGCTTCGGGCTGATCTGGACCTGCTTTGGAATCGCGTCCGTCACAAAAACACGCGGCCCTTGCTGCGCACCGCCAATCCGCGCGCTACGCTGAAAGAAATTTTCGAGAAACGGGTTCCAATTTACAGCTTGGCCGACTTGGCTGTGGATGCCGAGGCAGACCTGTCGATTGATGATATGGCCCGCCGCGTGCTGGAGGCTCTATCGACCCGCGCTGATGTTCTGGAAGGAAAAATCCAATGACGACTGATACTGTCCGGGTCGAACTGGGTACCCGCAGTTACGATGTGCGGATCGCGAATGGTTTGATCGACAGGGCGGGCGCCGAAATCGGTCCGATCCTGCGGCGCGGGCGGGTTTGCATTGTGACCGATGAAACCGTGGGCGGATTGCATCTGGGCCGCTTGCAGGCGGCACTTTCAGCGCATGGTATCGAAAGCGCAGCGCTTGCCTTGCCTCCGGGCGAAGGTACTAAGGCATGGCCGCAGCTTTCGCGCACGGTGGAATGGTTGCTGGACCAGAAGGTCGAGCGCAAAGATCTGGTCATTGCTTTTGGCGGTGGTGTCATTGGCGATCTGGTCGGATTTGCGGCTGCTATCCTGCGTCGGGGCGTTGGCTTCGTGCAAATCCCGACCTCGCTACTGGCGCAGGTCGATAGCTCGGTGGGCGGCAAGACCGGCATCAACGCACCGCAGGGCAAAAACCTGATTGGGGCTTTTCATCAGCCCACGCTGGTTTTGGCTGATATCGGGTTGCTCGGCACACTGACCAAGCGCGATTTCCTGTCTGGCTATGGCGAAGTGGCAAAATACGGCCTTCTGGGGGATGAGGCGTTTTTCGATTGGCTGGAAAAGAACGGCCCCGCGCTTGCCGCAGGCGATATCGCCGCGCGCCAATATGCCGTGCGCCGCTCGGTCGAGATGAAGGCCGAAATCGTCGCGCGGGATGAAACCGAAGAAGGCGACCGCGCACTTTTGAACCTTGGCCATACGTTCTGTCATGCGCTGGAACAGGCCACGGGCTATGGTGATCGGCTTTTGCATGGCGAAGGTGTCGCCATCGGCTGCGCGCTGGCGTTTGAGCTTTCCATGCGCCTTGGCCTGTGCAGCCAGGAGGCACCAAGCCGTGTGCGCGCTCATTTGCGCGCCATGGGTATGAAAGTGGATCTAAGCGATATTCAGGGCGATCTCCCCTCTGCAGACGTTTTGTTGGAGCTGATGGGGCAGGATAAGAAAGTCGTTGATGGGCAGCTCCGCTTCATTCTCGCAAAAGCTATTGGAAACAGCTTTGTAGCCGCCGATGTTCCGAAAGACGTGGTGCTGGCTTTGCTGAAAGATGCATTGCGCGACCGGTAAATTACCGTCAATTCCCAAATTCTTGGATTGCCTGAGCGCGTTTTCGTGTTAACAAAAAACACATTGAATATGTCGCCCGCCTCCTCGCGAGCTGAATTTAGCAGTGATCTGGAGGCGCATTTATACTGTGATTTGTAAGGGGGGGACCGACCAAGGACCTAGGGCTAGGCACCACCACCCAAATTTCGAATATTGTATATGTCACAAAGATCGTGGCTGCGCGCTTGGCACCGACTTCTAACAAATCACACTACACAGGCGCTTGAACCTTGGCGTTCGGGCGTAGTTTACACCGTTTGATGGCTTTCATTTTGGCCCAGACGGTGTCGGCAGACCCAGATTTCCGGTTTTCCGGAGAAGGCTAATTGCATTTGAGTTAGGAGATTTATTATGGCCAAGAAGTCAGCAGCCGATATCAAAAAAGAAGCGGATGAGATCAACGAGCATATCGCAAAAGCGCGTAAGCGGGCGATGAACTTCGCTTTGTTGATTACGAAGGATGGCGTTGTATTGGAGGCGCATCCGACCAAAGGCCCTGACGTCATGCGCCGTCTGGCGAAGGCGCGCGGTGGCACGCCCAAAGGCACGCAAGGCGTGATGAATGTCAAAGGCAAGAACATCGAACTCACCTGTGAGGACGAGGATTTCCCCCCAAATCTGGGCAAGGTCGCCAAGAAGTACTTTTCGGAACTCGGCATTGCCTATCGCGTCATCCTATTCGGACCGACGGGCCAACCCGTAGGTGAGGCGGATGATGAGGATGATGTCGCCGAGGATAGCAAAGCACCCGCCGCAAGCGACGATGGGGAGAGCGGAGGGGAGACGACAGTCGCCCAAGGGACAGGTGGCGATGACGATGCGGCCCAAAAGCAAGAGGATCAGGAGCGGGAAGAGCTTAAGAAGCGCGCGCAAGATCTTGAAAAAGAGATAAAAAAGGCGTCCGAGGGAATTGGTGAGGCTGCTTCGGCCCTTGGTTCGGCCATCGCGAATTTTCTCAAATCAGGCGTGGAAGACAAGCTTGATGCGGCCAAAGAGGCGCTTGCCGACATTCAGGCGAAGCTGGAAGAGGCCAAGAAAAAATCCGGTTCCGTCAATCCGGACGCGCTACGCGATGCCTTGGCCAAGGAATTCGGCGAGATCGAAGGCAAGGTCGATGTGCTGGTACAA
>JBFHGI010000106.1:0-6946 GCA_041583175.1 Pseudorhodobacter sp.
CTTGTTGCTGATCGGGATGTTCGCGCTTTATGTCCTGATCCTGTCTATCCTCCGCCCGAAATCCATGCCCGCCCTCCCCCCATCGGCACGCGGCGAGGGGGGCGGCGTCACCTCGCTTCTGGTGCTGCTGGGGCTTTCCGTTGCGGTAGGCATATTGACCTCGATCATTGTTCCGGAAGACAATGCAAATGTCGGGCAAGTGCTTTACGGGACCGTCGGGGCAACATTTGCCATCACCGTTGCCTTAATCAGCAAATACACCCGTCTGCCGCTGCTGTCAGAGCTTGCGCAACGCGTCATCCTCGTTCTCGTTCCACCGCTCGGCCTGATTTTTCTTGTCCTCGGGACCATCCTGGTCGGGCTTGCGACGCCGACCGAAGGCGGTGCGCTTGGTTCGGTGGGTACGATCATTCTCGCAACGCTCAGCCGCCGCCTCACATGGGCGGGCTTCCGCGAGACTGTTCTGAACACCGCAGAACTGGCAACCTTCGTGATGTTCATTCTAGTCGGCGCGCGGATCTTTTCGCTGACCTTTTACGGCGTCGACGGCCATCTGTGGGTGGAAGAACTTCTCCTCGGGCTGCCGGGGGGCGAGATCGGCTTCCTGCTTTTTGTCGGCGGGTTGATCTTTGTGCTGGGCTTCGTGCTCGACTTCTATGAAATCGCCTTCATTCTTGTGCCGCTTCTGATCATCCCTGCGCAAACACTGGGGATTGATCTGATCTGGTTTGGCATTTTGCTGGCGATCAACCTGCAGACCAGCTTCATGTCACCCCCCTTCGGCTTCTCGCTGTTCTTCCTGCGCTCGGTCGCTCCGTCCAAGCCGTATAAGGACGCGGCAAGCGGGGCGATGTTGCCCGGCGTCAGCACGGCGACGATCTATCGCGGGGTGCTGCCCTTCATCGCGATGCACCTGCTGTTGATCGGTATTGTCGCTGCATTTCCCCAGACCATTCGGGTGTTTGATAAAGAGGTTGTCCAGCTTGACAAAGACTCCGTCGATGACGCTTTTGACAGCCTGCCCGACATCGGCGGGATCGGGTTGCCGCCGCTCAGCTTTGACTAGCAGCGGCGGCGTTTCGGGCGGGATATTGCAATTGCGGCAGGCATTGCCAAATTCCGCCGAAACGCGCCGTGGCACTTCCCACCGCAGCCCCATAACGATATGATGCGCGAAAGCGGTTCACCGTTTTTGAGGCAAAGTGCCATCGCTCAGATGGCAAAAGGAGAGCGCGACAAAGAATTCGCGCGGCAGTAGGGGCTGGAAATGGCACGGGCAACGATCAAAATCATACTGTTGGCTTCAACAGCAGCTTTCGCCTTGGCAGGTTGCCAAGGAACGGGCAACCCATTCGCAAGCAAAGATAATTCAGCGGCAGAAGGGGAAGCGGTCACAAGCGAAACCTCGGTCCGTCTGGTTGATCGGGACGTTGAGGCACCGCAGGTGTTTCAGGTCAGCGATGAGGCCTTGTGGGATGGCCGCCCCTCGCTTGGCGGTGTCTGGGTCGCCTCCCCCGATGCGGTCGATCCGGAGCGGGTTATTTTGCGCAACCCTGCAAATGGCAAATTTGTGATCGGCGCGTTGTTCCGGCGTGAACGCATCAACCCCGGCCCGCCGCTTCAAATTTCCTCTGATGCGGCCGCTGCACTTGGCCTTCTGGCCGGTATGCCCGCCAAGCTGAACGTCACGGCGCTGCGCCGTGAAGAGGTGCCGGTTGAAACCCCCGATGCTGCCCGCCCGATCCTTGATGCCAACGAAGCGGTGCAAACCACCTCGCTTGATCCGGTATCCACGGCAGCTGCGGCGCTGGATAAAGCCGATGGCAAACCGGCGGCACCCAAACCTGCCGCAGCCGCGCCGAAACCCGCAAGCAAACCTGCCGCAAGCACTGGCAAGAACCTGATCCAGATCGGGATATTCAGCGTCGAAGCCAATGCCAATCGCGCCTCGGGCACCTTGTCCAAGGCCGGCATTCCGGCCAAGGTGATCAAGGAAAGCAGCCAGGGCAAAACCTTCTGGCGCGTTACTGCAGGCCCGACCGATGCCAGCAGCCGCGCGGCCACCCTGACCAAGGTCAAAGGCCTTGGCTTTACAGACGCGTATTTCGTTTCGCGCTGATCTTACGGAAAGGACAGACCATGTCATTCAAACACATTCTGTGCCTATTGGCCTTTCTGCCGTTTTTCGGGCCAGCACAGGCTTTTGAGACACGCGCCAAGGCGGCTTGGGTCTATGACATGGCCACCCAAACCGTGTTGATGGATAAAAACGCGGATGAGGCATTGCCCCCTGCCTCCATGTCCAAGCTCATGACCCTGAACATGCTGTTCGAGGCTCTCCGCGACGGGCGCGTGACAATGGACACCCAGTTCACGGTTTCCACCCGCGCCAAGGATATGGGCGGGTCGACCATGTTCCTGAATGAACGGGACCGTCCGACAACACGCGACCTCATTCACGGTATCATCATCAACTCCGGCAATGATGCCTGCGTTGTCGTGGCCGAAGGGTTGGCCGGCACCGAAGAGGCCTTTGCGCGGCAAATGACCGAACGCGCGCAGGCGCTCGGGATGAATAACTCTACCTTTGCCAATTCCTCGGGCTGGCCGGACCCGTACCAGCGCATGTCGATGCGTGATCTGGGCATTCTCGCCCGCCGCCTGATTGAGGAATTCCCCGAATTTTACCCGATCTTTGCGGAAACCGAGTTCAACTACGCCGACCGTGCCGCCGCTAACCGGCATAACCGTAACCCGTTGCTAAAACTCGGCGGCGGAGCGGATGGCCTGAAAACCGGCCACACCACCGAGGCGGGCTATGGTCTTGTCGGCTCGGCCAAGCAAGGAGAGCGCCGTGTGATCTTTGTGATCACCGGATTGACCTCGGAAAAAGAGCGGGCCGAGGAAGCTGACCGCATGATGAACTGGGCTTTCCGGCAGTTCGTGCTGAAAACCGTTGTGAAGGCCGGGCAGCGTGTGGCCGAGGCCGATGTCTGGCTGGGAGCGAATAAGACCGTCGGTCTCGTCGCCGCCGATGACGTGTCGATGCTTGTACCCGCATTGGTGCAAGACGGGGTGAAAGCCGAGGTCAGTTATACCGGCCCGTTGAACGCACCTGTTGCGCAGGGCGCCGAGGTGGGCAGCCTCGTGATCTCGGTTCCGGATCTGCCGGAGCGCCGAATCCCGCTTCTGGCCGAAACCGCCGTTGCGCCTGCGGGCTTCCTGCAGCGTTTGGAAAAGGCCGCACAGGTCTTGCAACGCCGCCTTATGGCAGACCCGGAGTCAGCAAGTTAACATGGCAGGCGGCAGCGGCCTTTTCATCAGCTTCGAAGGCATCGACGGTTCTGGCAAAAGTACCCAAGCGCGGCTTTTGGCCAATGCGTTGGCGTCGCAGGGCCATCAAGTTGTGCTGACACGCGAGCCAGGCGGCAGCCCCGGGGCCGAAGATATCCGCCGGCTTGTGCTGGAAGGTGACCCTGATCGCTGGTCGCCGGAAACCGAGATTCTGCTTTTTACCGCCGCCCGCCGGGACCATCTGGAAAAGACAATCCGCCCCGCCCTGCAACGCGGCGCGGTGGTTATCACCGACCGTTTCGCAGACAGCACCCGCATGTATCAGGGCATCCGGCGCGGTGCGGGAGCGGACCTGCGCGCGATGGTGGATGACCTCCATAGCCGCATGATCGGGGTGGAACCGGACCTGACGCTGTTGATTGATATCGCCGCCGAAACCGGCCATTCGCGGGCCGTTGCGCGGGCCGGGGCCGAACAACGGTTTGAGGATATGGGCAGTGCCATGCAGGCCCGGATGCGCGAAGGCTTCTTGCAACTTGCGGCACAACACACCCGTTTTACCGTGATCGACGGCGCGCGCGCACCCGAGGCCGTGGCCGCGGATGTGCTCGCCGCCGCCTTGGCGAAATTCGCATGAGCCGCGCGCCAAAAGTCGCGCTGGAAGATCGCCCGCAACCCGATCAGGTAACTGGCGCGCCGCATCCGCGCGAAACGGTGCAACTCTTTGGTCATGCCGCCGCAGAAGATGCGTTTCTGGACGCCTACCGCGCCGGAAAGCTGCATCACGGCTGGATGATCACTGGCCCCCTTGGCCTTGGCAAGGCGACGCTGGCTTGGAAAATCGCGCGCTTCCTGCTGGCGACACCGGATGATGATGGCGGGATGTTTGCCCCACCGCCGCCTGAAAGCCTCGACATCCCCGAAACCCATCCGGTCTTGCCGCGTCTTCTAGCCCTGTCGGAGCCGCGTCTGTTCTTGCTGCGTCGCGCTTGGGATGACGAAAAGAACAAGCTTAAAACCACCATCGGCGTCGATGAAGTGCGCAAGATGAAAAACTATTTCTCGCTATCGGCGGCTGATGGCGGGCGGCGCGTCGCGATCATCGACGCGGTGGATGAGATGACAATCGCTGCCGCCAACGCCCTGCTGAAGCTGTTGGAAGAGCCTCCGCCGAATGTCGTGCTGCTGTTGGTCAGCCACCAACCCTCGCGCCTTTTGCCCACCATCCGTTCACGCTGCCGCGAATTGCGCCTGTCACCGCTGCCCCCCGAAGCAATGGCCCAGGCCCTTGCCCAATCGGGCGATACGCCGGACAACCTGATCCCGCTTGCGCAGCTTTCCGGCGGGTCGGTGGGCGAGGCAATCCGGATCACCAACCTCGACGGGTTGAAGCTATATTCAGGTATCATTTCACTGTTCGCCTCACTGCCCCGACTGGACCGAACGCGCGCGCTTGCCTTGGCGGAGCTTGGTGCCGGGCGCGGAGCCGAAGAAAAGTTCGACCTGATCCTGATGCTGATCGATTTGTTTCTGGCGCGTCTGGCCCGCGCGGGAACGCTTGGCTATTGCCCGCCCGAGGCCGCTCAGGGCGAAGCAGAACTGATTGCGCGCCTGTCGCCCACCCCTTTTGCCGCCCGGGAATGGGCTGATTTGGCACAGGGTTTGGCCGCGCGCGCGCGCAGGGGGCGGGCCGTAAACCTTGACCCTGCCTCCCTTCTCATGGATATGGTTCTAAGGATTGACGAGACGGCGGGAAAGCTCGCCCAGAGGTGAGCCTGAATGACTGAACTGCCCCCCGAAATTGTGGATAGCCACTGTCACCTCGATTTCCCGGATTTTGACGGCGAACTGCCCGACATCATCGCCCGCGCCCATGCCGCAGGCGTTGCGCGTATGGTCACCATTTGCACCCGCTTGCGCAATGAACCCGCCGTCCGCGCCATTGCCGAGGCGAACCCGACAGTATTTTACGCCGCCGGCACCCACCCGATGAGTGCGGCCGAAGAGCCTATGGCCACCGTGGACGAGCTGATCCGCATTGCGCAACATCCGAAGATGGTCGGTATCGGCGAAAGCGGGCTGGATTACCATTACACCGCTGAAAGCGGCGCCGTGCAGCGCGAGAGCCTGCGCATCCATATCGCGGCCGCGCGGGAAACCGGCTTGCCGCTGATCATCCATGCCCGCGCGGCGGATGAGGATATGGCACGCATCCTGACCGAGGAATATAAAGCGGGACCCTACACTTGCGTCATGCATTGTTTCTCCTCTAGCGCCGGACTGGGTCGCGCGGCGCTGGACCTCGGGTTTTACCTGTCGATGTCAGGCATCGCGGCTTTTCCGAAATCCGGCGATCTGCGCGACATCTTCGCCGCCGCCCCGCTGGACCGGATTTTGCTGGAAACCGATAGCCCCTATCTTGCCCCGCCGCCTTTCCGGGGGCGGCGCAACGAACCGGCCTATACCGCGCATACCGCAAAGGTCGGGGCCGAGGTCTTTGACCTGTCGCTGGCCGATTTTGCCGCGGCCACCTGCGCCAATTTCGACCGCCTGTTCTGGAAGGCCAAAATCGCATGACCGCTACGCTGCGTTTCACCATTCTGGGCTGTGGGTCTTCGGGCGGCGTACCGCGCCTTGGCGGGCATTGGGGCGATTGCGACCCGACAAACCCCAAGAACCGCCGCCGCCGCTGCTCTATGCTGGTGGAACGGGTGACGGACACGGGCACAACCCGCGTGCTGATCGACACCTCCCCCGATATGCGCGAGCAACTTCTGGACGCGAATATCGGCACGCTGGATGGTGTTGTATTCACCCATGCCCATGCCGACCACACGCACGGCATAGATGATCTGCGCCAGATCGTTTTCAACATGCGCGGGCGTCTGCCGGTTTGGGCCGACGAGCCGACGCAGGCCGCGCTCCGCCAGCGCTTCATGTATGCGTTCGAACAGATCGCAGGTTCTCCCTACCCGCCCATTCTGGACCTGTATTTGCTTGACGGCCCCGTAACCGTGACAGGTGATGGCGGGGAATTGGTACTCAATCCTTTCCTTGTCGATCACGGCTCTATGGATGCGCTTGGCTTCCGGATCGGCGGGCTGGCCTATGTGCCCGATGTTGTTGCAATCCCCGATGACGGCTGGAAGATGCTGGACGGGCTGGAGGTTTGGGTCATCGACGCCCTGCGCCGGATGCCTCACCCGACCCATGCCCATCTGGCCCTGACACTGGACTGGATTGCGCGCGCCGCCCCCAAACGCGCCGTGTTGACCAACATGCATATCGATCTGGATTACGCGACCGTAGACGCCGAAACCGCAGATCATATCACCCCGGCCTTTGACGGTATGGTGATCGAGATTAAGGCCCCTGAATGAACGCTCTTCTTGATGTCATCCTGCCCGTCTTTCTGCTGCTAGGCATCGGGTATTTCGCAGCTTGGAGGCGGATTGTAGATGAAGGGGCGATTGACGGGTTGATGAAGTTCGCGCAGAACTTCGCAATCCCTTGCTTGCTATTCAACTCCATGAGCCGGCTTGATCTTGCGCAAAGCTTTGATCCCGGCTTGCTCATCAGCTTTTTCGCGGGCGCATGGGGGGCGGGCGCGTTGGGGTTCATCGGTGCGCGGGTTATCTTTGGCCGTACGACA
>JBFHGI010000107.1:0-6942 GCA_041583175.1 Pseudorhodobacter sp.
CCCGAAGTGCCAAGCGACACAAAGGCCTCCCCCGCGCGCACCACGCCAACACCGACACCAGAGGCAGCATTGTCGCCACCACCCCCCGCCACGATCACCTGCGCCGGCAGCCCCCAGCGCGAAGCAAGTGCCGCGCGTAACTGGCCGGAGACGGCAGAGCCCTCGACCAACCTCGGCATGTAAGTGCGATCCAGATGGATGGCCGCCAGCAGATCATCCGACCAATCCCGCGCCCCGGTATCCAGCCAGCTTGTGCCCGCCGCATCCGACATTTCGGCCACATGCTCACCCGTCAGCCAAAGCCGCAGATAGTCCTTGGGCAGAAGCACCTTGGCGATGCGCTTCCAGTTTTCCGGCTCATTCACGCGCACCCATTCCAGTTTTGGCGCGGTGAAACCGGGAAAGACGATATTGCCCGAGATACGCCGGAACATCGGGTCACCATCCAGATCGGCGGCTTCGGCGGCGCTACGCGTGTCATTCCACAGGATGCAGGGGCGGATCACTTCGTCCGCTGCATCCAGCAAGGTCGCGCCATGCATCTGCCCTGACAGGCCGATGCCCTTGACGGCGGAAAGACCATAGGCGGAAAGCTGTTCCAGCACCGCCTCGGCCGCTGCAATCCAATGCGCGGGGCTTTGCTCTGACCAGCCTTCCTGTGGGCGCTGGACGGTCAGCGGGGCCGTCGCCTCGGCCAGAATGGTCTGCGCTTCGTCGATCAGCACGCCTTTGAGGCCAGAGGTCCCAAGATCAAGTCCAATATACATCAGGCGGCCTTTTCCGGTTTTTTGCCAAGGATGATCATGCCCAGAATATCCTCATCCGTGACCTCATCCACCTTGACCGTGCCGACCAACTGCCCGTTCTTCATCACAGCGGCGCGGTCACAGAGTTTCATGACATTGTGGATATCATGCTCGATCAGGAAGATGCCAAGCCCTTGTTTTTTCAACTCTTCGATCAATTCGGCCACCATCTGCGTTTCATGCGGGCCAAGGGCGGCGGTGGGTTCGTCCATGATCAGAATTCTGGCGTTGAAATAGACCGCGCGGGCGATCGCAACCGATTGGCGCTGCCCACCCGACAACGCCGATACCGGCACGTTGAACTTTTTGAAATTCGGGTTCAGCCGATGCATGATCTTGCGGGTTTCGGCCTCCATCTTGGCATCATTGACAAAGCCGAGCGGGCTGATGATCTCGCGCCCCAGAAAGAGGTTGGAGGCGGCGTCGAGATTATCGGCAAGCGCAAGCGTCTGATAAATCGTCTCGATATTCTGGGCGCGGGCGTCGCGGGGGTTGTTGATCTCCACCTTGCTGCCGTTGATATAGATCTCTCCCGCATCGGCCTGATAGGCACCGGAGAGGCATTTGATCAACGTGGATTTCCCTGCACCATTATGGCCCAGAAGGCCGACCACCTCACCGGGATAAAGATCGATGCTGACGTGATCGACGGCCTTGATCCCCCCGAAGGAAATCGAGATGTCGCGCAATTCGACAAGCGGTGTGCCTTGCGTGGTCATTTGGGTCCCCTTCACTTGGTTTTCGCGCGGTAGAGGTTGTCGAGGTACACAGCGACCACCAGAACCGAACCGACAACGATTTGCTGGATGGCGGTATCAAAGCCGATCAGCACCATGCCGGTTTGCAGGCTTTGCATGACCAGGGCCCCGAGGATCGCGCCATAGATCGTGCCAATCCCCCCAGCCAGCGAGGTACCGCCAATGACTGCGGCGGCAATGACATAAAGCTCGTCGAAAACCCCCAACGCGTTTGTGGCCGAGTTCAGGCGCGCCGAGGCAACGGCCCCCGAAAGACCCGCAAGCAAACCCATCAGCGCGAAGATCTTCAGCGTCATCCAGCGGGTGTTGATGCCGGCCAGTGCCGCCGCCTCGGGGTTGCCGCCAATGGCAAAGACATAGCGGCCAAAGCGCGTGCGGGTCATCAGAATGGTCATCAGGATGCCGACAACCATCAGGATCAGCACCGGAATGGCAAAGCCGTGGCTGATGAACAACCCCTCCGGCGGGACTGTCAGGCCATTCGCGGCGGCGTAGGCGTTCACGATCCCCTTTGGCCATGGGTAAGCGTTCACCAGCAGCACTGCGCCGATGATAAACCCACAGCCAAGCACTGCCAGAAATGCCTCTGCCCACATCGGGCGCAGATGGAACTCATGAAGCCGGCGTTGCTTGCGGCCGGAATGGAGCAGCCACAAAACGCCAAGGCAGCCCAAAAGCCCGACGATCCAGCTTCCCGTGGCCCCGATTGCGCCATAGGGGCCGCCGCCAATCAGGGCAAAGGTCGGGTCCACTGGCGAGATGGTGCGGCCACCGGCGGCCAGAAACGCGCTGCCCCGCCAGACGAGCAAGCCCCCCAGCGTGACGATAAAGGCGGGAATGCCGCGATAGGCGATCAGCCAGCCGTGGAACGCCCCGATAATCGCACCGCAGATCATGCCGGTGACAATGGTGATCACCCAGATATAGGGGCTGCCGAGGCCAAGGTATTGCGGCAGGAAGTTGACCTGCATCAATCCCATGATCATAGCGGTCAGGCCCAACACGGCACCGACCGACAGGTCGATATTGCGCGTCACGATAACCAGCACCATCCCCGTTGCCATAATCCCGATCGAGGAGGTTTGCACCGACAGGTTCCACAGGTTGCGAGGCGTCAGAAATGCGCCGAAATCATTGACGAACACGCCGTAAAAGTGAAATCCCAGCCAGATCAGTGCCAATGCCCCGATCATGCCAAGCAGGCGGGTGTCAATCTCGGTTGCCCGCAAGAAACGGGCGATCGGGCTAAGCTGCGCGTCGCTCGTATGGGGCGTTGCTGGGCTGTTCGTGGTGTCGGTCATGTCCGGGTCCAACGCTGCAAAAAGAGGTGGGGTGCGGCGACATGGGGCGGCAGGCAAAGGCCCGGCCCATCGCCGCGAAAGCGGAGTGCAATCTAACCAAAGGAAACCGGCACCACCCGCGCGGGCAGTGCCGGAAGATGTGGCTTACTGGCAGGCCGCAATGCCGTCCATTGCGCCTTCGCAGGCCATTTCCTTGGAAATGTGGCCCGCATCAATCGCGGTGCCCAGCGTGTCTTTGGTGATGGGTGTCGGCTTCAGAAGGATCGCGTTCATCTCGATGCCCTTCTCCCCGCCGTTGAACTTGCTGGCCCCCTCAATGGCGTCAAGCGCCGTACCATTGGCCAAGGCGGCGGCAATTTCGCCCGCAGCTTTCCCCAGTTGGCGCGAGTCTTTCCAAACCGAAACGGTCTGGGTGCCGCGTGCCACACGGTTGATCGCGGCAAGGTCGCCATCCTGACCGCCAACCGGAATAACAAGGCCCTGCGCGGCCAAAGCGGCAACCACACCGCCCGCCATACCGTCGTTCTCAGCCAGAACCGCATCCACGGCGTTGTTGTTCGCGGTCAGGATCTGCTCCATGTTCTTCTGGGCATTTTCCGGCTTCCAGCCATCCGAGAAGGCCTCACCCACGATCTTGATCTTGCCAGCCTCGACATCCGCGCCGATCACTTCCATCATGCCTTCCAGCAGGAATGCCGCGTTCGGATCACCGGGATCGCCTTTGATGATCGCAAAATTGCCATCCGGCTGCACCTTCGTCACTTCCTGCGCGATGATCGAACCGACACCTTTGTTATCGAAGGTCAGATAGAAAGTGCGGTCATCTTCAATCAGACGGTCATAGCCCACCATCGGGATACCTTCGGCCGCGGCCTGGTCAATCGCTGGCCCGATCGCGTCCTTGTCCCAGGCGTTGATGATAAGCGCATCCGCGCCTTGCGTGATCAGCGCCTCGATATCGGTCAATTGCTTGGCCGAGGATGATTGGGCGTCAGCAGAGATATAGGTATCACCAGCAGCTTCAATCGCGGCTTTCATTGCAGCTTCGTCGATCTTCCAGCGCTCTTCCTGAAAGCTGGCCCAGGAAACACCGATTTTTTTGCCTTCTGCCAATGCGGCGGATGAAAAGCCGGTCGCGGCGACGACCGCCAGCAAAATTGCGTTGCGCATGTTCTTCCTCCCTGTGGAAATGACCCTTTGCGGGCCAGTCCGACGGATTCGTCGGTACAGCAGGACCGTGGCGCTAATAAATTCAGTTGTCAAAATAAAAATAATCCGCACTATGCGGATTTGCGCGATATGACGCGAGAATTGCTGCTGTGCGGCATGGATTTTCTGAAATGCCCTTGATTTTGGGCGTTTTTAGTTCGGAAGGTGAATAAATAATGCCGCAGGTGCGAAGTGACGCTGCGAGTCATACTCTTTCAGGCTGCGGCCCGCTCATCCCGCCGCTGTCCGAGTCGCTGCGCCCGTTGCGGCAGCAAATCTTTGAGCGGGTGCGCGCGGCAGGTACGATAGCGCGGGTGCAGGTAGCCAAGGATCTGGCGGTCAGCCCGGCTTCGGTGACGATGGGCGTTTCGGAATTGATCGAGGCGGGCCTGATCGAAGAGGTCGCCGCCTCGCGCGGTGTCGATGCCGGCAGGGGCCGCCCGGCGGTGGCGCTGGGGGTGCGCGCCCAGGCCCATCGCGTGGCGGGTATCAAACTTTCCGACCGCGAGCATACGGCTGTTATCGTTGATTTCGCCGGAAACCTGATTGCGAATGAGGTGGTGAAGCAGACGCCACAGGCGATGACGCTACCGCAACTTCTGGCCGCGATGGAAACCTTGCTGGATAAGGTCTGCACAAAAGCGGGCATCGCGCGGTCCGGGCTTTCCGCCCTCGGCCTTGGCCTTCCCGGCTTTGTGGATCAGCAAAGCGGCACGGTGCTGTGGTCCTCGGTGATGATTGACCGGGCGGTTGAGCTGGCCGCGATTGCAAGCACGCATCTGGGCATTCCGGTGCATGTGGACAATGACGCGAACCTTGTGACGCTGGCAGAGCTTTGGTTCGGTGTCGGCCGCCGCCTGTCGGATTTCGCAGTGGTCACAATCGAACATGGCGTCGGCATGGGGTTGGTGGTGAACCACCGCATCTATCGCGGCGCGCATGGGCTTGGGATGGAACTGGGCCACACCAAGGTGCAGCTGGACGGCGCGCTGTGCCGCTGCGGCCAGCGCGGCTGTCTGGAAGCCTATGTCGCCGATTATGCCCTTGCGCGTGAGGCGACGACGGCGCTCAACTGGATGGGCAAGGATGGGCAATCCATCAATATCCTGCTGGAAAGCCTCTATGATCACGCCAAGGCGGGCAATGCCTCGGCGCGGTCGATCTTCCGGCGGGCCGGGCGCTATCTGGCCGTGGGGCTTTCGAATGTGGTCAATCTGTTCGACCCCTCGCTGATCATTCTGAGCGGAGAGCGGATGCGTTTCGATTACCTTTATGCCGCCGATAGTCTGGCCGAGATGGATAATCTGGCGATTGTCACCGGACGCCCCCGCCCTCCGATCGAAATTCACGCTTGGGGCGATATGCTGTGGGCACAAGGGGCCGCAGCCCTTGCCCTGTCCGCGGTGACCGAGGATTTGCTGGCCTCAGGCCGCGATGGCACCGCGCGTGAGGTCGCGGCACAATGAAGGCCACAGCCCTTCTTGCACTTCTTCTGGCGGGTCCGGCATTGGCTGGCCCCGTTTTCGTTGATCGCGCCGCCGATCTGCCTGCCCCCGTGGTCTATGCGGGTGGATGGGAACATTTTGTCGGCGGTGGCGTGGCCCTGTTTGATTGCAACGCAGACGCCCGCCCCGATATCTTCGTCGCGGGCGGTGTGAACAAGGCGGAACTGCTGGTCAACACAAGTGCGGCAGGTGGCAAGATCAGCTTTGCGCCGGGCGATCTTGCGCCAATAACAGGCGTCACGGGCGCTTATCCGCTGGATATCGACGGTGACGGGATTCTGGATCTGGCGGTGCTTCGGGTTGGGCCTGATCAGTTTCTCAAAGGCCTGCCGGATTGCAGGTTTCGGGACGCGACCGAGGAATGGGGGCTGGTGACCGCCGATAGATGGTCCACCGCCTTCACCGCCACATGGGAGGACGGCCAGACATGGCCCACCCTTGCCATCGGCCACTATGTAGACCGCAGCCGCCCAGACGGTCCCTTTCAGGCCTGCGACAGCAACAGCCTCTACCGGCCCGATCCGCGCGGTGGCTACAAAGCCGAAACCCCGCTGGCCCCCGGCTATTGCGCGCTGTCGATGCTGTTTTCCGACTGGCAGCGCAACGGCACCCCTGATCTGCGCATCTCCAATGATCGGCACTATTATGTGCGCGGCGGATTTGAGGAGATGTGGCGCCTTTCCCCCCTCGCGCCCTATGCCGAGGCGGAATGGCCGCGCTTTTCGCTCTGGGGGATGGGCATCGCCAGCCGCGACATCACGGGGGATGGTTTGCCAGAGGTCATGATGACCTCCATGGGGGATCAGTTGCTGCAAATCAATCGCGGCGCGGGCAAGCTAGAGAACGCGCCTTTCACTTTGGGAACCTATGCGCATCGGCCCTTTATCGGCGATGATGGTCGCCCCAGCACGGGCTGGCACGCAGAGTTTGGCGATGTGGACAATGACGGGCGCGATGATCTGTTTATCGCCAAGGGCAATGTCGATCAGATGCCTTCAAATGCGATGCATGACCCGAACAATCTGCTGATGCAGGGGCCGGATGGGAACTTCACCGAGGCGGGCGAAGCTGCTGGTATCGCCACGATGGAGCGTTCGCGCGGGGCAGGGCTCGCGGACCTGAATGCCGATGGGCGTTTGGATATCGTGGTGGTCAATCGCCGCGTACCGATTGAGATTTGGGAAAATCAAACTGTTGGGGCGGGGAACTGGCTGGAGGTTGCGCTGCGCGGCACGGGCGGGAATACCCAAGGCGTCGGCGCCTGGGTGGAGGTACGGGCCAATGGCCGCGTACACGCGCGCGAGGTGACGGTGGGCGGTGGCCATGTCTCGGGCCAGTCCTTACCCCTACATTTCGGACTTGC
>JBFHGI010000108.1:0-6926 GCA_041583175.1 Pseudorhodobacter sp.
GCCACCGATGGCACCGTGGCCTTGCTGGATTGGATGGCTGCCAATAATGAGGCGATGAGCGTCTGTCTGGTGGGGGAACCGACCTGCCCCAACACCATGGGCGAGATGATGAAAGTCGGGCGGCGCGGCTCTATGACCGCCTATTTCACCGCGCGCGGCGTACAGGGCCATGCCGCCTATCCGCATCGGGCGAATAACCCGCTGAACGCGATGGTGCGCCTGATGGACCATTTGGCGACCCATGAACTGGATCAGGGCACCGATCATTTTGACCCTTCCACGCTGGCGATCACCACGATTGATACCGGCAATCCGGCCAATAACGTCATTCCGGCAAGCTGCAAGGCCACGGTCAACATCCGCTTCAATGATGCGCATAGCGGGGCTTCGGTGACCTCTTGGTTGCAAGCCGAGGCCGCAGCGGTGCAGGCGGCAACGGGCGTGGCGATTGACGTGGATGTCAAAATCTCGGGCGAAAGCTTTTTGACCCCGCCGGGCGCGCTGTCGGATATGGTGGCAGCGGCGGTGCAGGCGGAAACCGGGGTTGCGCCGGTTCTGTCCACCTCGGGCGGCACATCGGATGCGCGTTTTGTCAAGGACCACTGCCCGGTGGTGGAATTCGGCCTTGTCGGCAAAACCATGCACCAAGTCGACGAACGGGTTGAGGTGGCGCAGATCCACCAGCTCAAGGCGATCTACACCCGCATTCTGACGGATTACTTTGCATGAGCGTGCAGATCGAAGTAACGCGCGATATTGCCACCTGTCTGGAACTGCGGCGCATTGTTTTCATCGACGAACAAGGCGTCTCCGAGGCGGATGAGCGGGATGATCTGGATGACGCGGCGGTGCATCTGCTGGCCCGCGCAGGTGGCGCGGCCATCGGTTCTGCGCGGTTGCTGCAAATGGGCGAGGTCGGCAAGATTGGCCGCGTCTGTGTGCTGGCCAGCGGGCGGGGCCAAGGCATCGGGGCCGCGCTGATCCGCGCCGCGATAGAGGTGTTTCGTACCATGCCGGGCATCACATCGGTCAAGCTGGGCGCGCAGACCCATGCGATTGCCTTTTACGAACAGCTTGGTTTTACCGCTTACGGCGATATCTATGACGATGCAGGCATTCCGCACCGCGATATGGTTTTCGCGCTGTAAGAGGCGCAACAAATCCCGTCGCTTTGCCAGAATCCGCACGCTTCACAGGTGACGGCCCGCTTTGCCCGTGCTACGCGGGATTATGGAACAATTGCCGTCAAAACCCCAAATCCTTCAATGGCTGAGCGATAACCCAACGCTCACCTCCAAGCGCGATATCGCGCGCGCCTTTGGCATCAAGGGCAGCGCCCTGCGGATAGAGCTGAAGCGCATGCTCAAAGAGCTGGAGGATGAGGGTGCTCTGGTCAAGAAAAAGCGCAGCTATCGCGACAGTTCGGCCCTGCCACCCGTATCGGTGCTGCAAGTGCTGGCCCCGGATGCCGATGGGGACTTGTTCGCCAAGGCAATGGAATGGAACGAAGACGCCGAACCGCCACGCATCCTGTTGATCACCAAAAAATCCGATCCGGCCTTGGGCGAAGGCGACCGGATTCTGGCGCGGCTGGAACCTGTGGGCGGCAAAGACCACGCCTATGAGGCACGGCTGATCCGCAAGATCGGCGCGAACCCCCTTAAGATACTAGGAATTTTCCGCGCGGAATCCGAAGGCGGGCGCATCGTTCCCGTGGACAAGAAAAACGACAAGGAATGGCGCGTGCTGCGCGATGGCACGATGGAGGCCCGCGATGGTGAACTGGTCGAGGCAGAACAGGCCGGCCCCCGCCGCCTTGGCCTGCCACAAGCGCGTATCACCGCACGGCTGGGCGACCCGTCTGGCCCGCGCGCGATTTCGTTGATTGCCATTCACCAGCACGGCATCCCCGACCAATTCCCCGACAAGGTCATCGCCGAGGCTGACGCCGCCGAACCCGCCCCCATGGGCAAACGCGAAGACCTGCGCGAATTGCCGCTTGTCACCATCGACCCGGTGGATGCGCGGGACCGTGATGATGCAGTTCTGGCCCAGCCCGATACGGATAAATCCAACCCCGGCGGTTTTGTCATCTGGGTGGCGATTGCCGATGTCGCGCATTACGTCCGCCCCGGCTCCGCGCTGGACCGTGAGGCGAAAAAGCGCGGCAACTCCAGCTATTTCCCCGACCGGGTGGTGCCGATGCTGCCCGATATCCTGTCCGGCGATCTGTGCAGCCTGCATGAGAACGTAGACCGCGCCTGCCTTGCCGTGCGCATGGTCATCGACGCGCAGGGTCGCAAGATCAGCCACCGTTTCACCCGTGGCATGATGCGGTCCGTTGCCTCGCTGAATTACGCGCAGGTGCAAGGTGCTGTTGATGGCAACCCAGATACCGTGACGGAGCCGCTGCTGGAGGATGTGCTGCGCCCGCTCTATGCGGCCTATGAGGCTGTGAAGCTGGCGCGAGCCGAACGGCAACCGCTTGACCTGGATCTGCCCGAACGCAAGATCGTGCTGTCAGAGGAAGGCGCGGTGACCTCGGTCGACTTCTATGAACGGTTTGATGCGCATAAGGTGATCGAGGAATTCATGATCCTTGCCAATGTCGCTGCCGCCGAGGAACTGATCCGGCTGAAACAGCCCTTGCTGTTTCGCGTGCATGAAGAACCCAGCCCCGAAAAGCTGGAGGCGCTGCGCGAGGTGGCCGAAGCCTCTGGCTTTGTGCTGGCCAAAGGGCAGGTGTTGAAAACGTCTCACCTCAACCGGTTGCTATCACAAGCGCAGAACACCGAGTTTGACGAGTTGATGAACATCACCACCCTGCGGTCGATGACCCAAGCCTATTACAACCCGCAGAATTTCGGGCATTTTGGGCTGGCCCTGCGGAACTATGCGCATTTCACCTCGCCCATCCGCCGCTATTCCGATCTGATCGTGCATCGTGCGCTGATTGCGGGGCATCGCTGGGGCGATGATGGCCTGACCCCGCAGGATGTGGAGGAATTGGAGGATACCGCCAAAGCGATTTCCGACACCGAACGCCGGTCGATGCTGGCCGAACGCGACACAACCGATCGCTATCTGGCCGCCTATCTGTCAGACCGTGTGGGCGCCTCGTTTGAAGGTCGCGTGTCCGGTGTGCAGCGCTTTGGCCTGTTCGTGAAGCTGGACGAAAGCGGGGCCGACGGGCTTATTCCCATCCGGTCCGTCGGGCGGGAGTTTTTCCATTTCGATGCCGATACCCAAACCCTGATGGGGGCCGATACCGGCCTGACCATCGGCATCGGCCAGCGGGTCAAAGTGCGCCTGACCGAGGCGGTGCCGGTGACCGGTGGCCTTATCCTTGAACTGCTGGAGATCGAGGACCGCGCGCTGCCTGCAGGGAACAGCCCGAAACGCGGGCGCAGCGGTGGCCGTATGGCCGGAAAGGCCAGCCACAAGGGCCGCGCGATCAAGCGGAAAGTGGAGCGGCGGCGCAAATAGCTGCCGAAAACCGCCCTGTCTTGGCGAAGCCGTTGTCAAACCGGGCTGTCTTGCTAGACTGCCTGCAAAAGACGAAACCGAGGCAGGTAAATGCAGATTCTTCACTATTTGACGGCGTGGTGCCTCGGCACAAGCGTGGCGCTTGCGTCGCCGATTGACCAGCCTGCGCGGATCAAAGCCAATAGAGGGGCGAATATGGCGCAGGCGACTGTCGTCGGGGATACCCAAGGGTTGCAACGCTGGCTGACAGGGTTCCGCAGCCGCGCGGCGGCAGCGGGCATTTCGGATCAGGTGATGGATCAAGCCTTGCGGGGCCTGTCCTATGACGCCGATGTGGTCCGGCGTGACCGGAACCAATCGGAATTCACCAAGACGATCTGGGATTATCTGGATACCGCCACCTCGGACGCGCGGGTGGAAAACGGCAAGGCGGCGCTGGCGAAACATGGCCGCGTGTTGCAGGCGATCGAGGATCGCTATGGCGTCGAAAAGGAAATCGTGGCTGCGATCTGGGGGCTGGAAAGCGCCTATGGCACGTTTCGCGGCTCGGTTCCCACCATCCAATCCCTTGCCACCTTGGCCTATGACGGGCGGCGGGCGGCCTTTTTCGAAGGCGAATTGCTGGCCGCGCTGAAAATCCTGCAATCGGGCGATACGACTGCTCCGCGCATGCAAGGCAGTTGGGCGGGGGCCATGGGGCATACGCAATTCATGCCGTCGTCCTATCTTGCCTATGCGGTGGATTTTGACGGCGACGGCAAGCGCAACATCTGGGAGGATGACCCGACAGATGCGTTGGCCTCGGCCGCGTCCTATCTGGCGGGGTTCGGCTGGACCAAAGGCGCGCTTTGGGGCGTGGAAATCACGCTGCCGCAAGGGTTTGACTATGACCAGACCAGCGAGCGGGTGAAAAAACCGGTGGCCGACTGGCAGGCCATGGGCGTGCGGCGCGTGGACGGGGGCGATTTGCCTGACCATGGCACGGCCTCGGTCTTGTTGCCGGGGGGCGCGCGCGGGGCGGCCTTTATGATCTATTCCAATTTTCAGGTGATCGAGCGGTATAACACCGCCGATGCCTATGTGATTGCCGTGGGGCATTTGGCGGATTTGCTGAAAGGTGGGCCGCGCATCAAGTCGGACTGGCCGCGCGAATTGCGTGCCCTGACGCTGGACGAACGGCTGGACCTGCAAACGCGGCTGACCGGCGCGGGGTTTGATACCAAAGGCGTTGATGGCAAGATGGGACCCAACACGATCGCAGCCGTGAAAGCGTTTCAAAGGGCCAGCGGCTTGGTGCCCGATGGCTATCCCAGCCTTGAGGTTTTGCAAAAGCTGCCGTGATGCCCGGATCAGGGGAACAACAGGAAAGGAAACCGCAATGAAACTCGCAAGATTTCTGCTCTCATCGGCACTTGGCCTTGGGCTGGCCTTTGCGATCACCGCCTGCGTTGCGCAACAAAACGAGGGGGCCGCCGTGGCTGCACCATTGTCTGGCAACTGGAAAGTTACATCGCTTGCTGGTGTGGCGCTGCCCGATACGGCCAGCGTGACGCTTGAATTTGCACCGGGGGCGGTGTCGGGCAGTTCCGGCTGCAACCGTTATAACGGCAGCTTCACCCAAGCGGGCAACGCCCTGACCTTCGGCCCTGCCGCGATGACCCGCAAGGCCTGCGCGCCGCAACTGATGGATATCGAGGCCGGGTTTTCCCAAGCGCTGGCCGCTGTCACCCGCTTCGATTTTGCGGGCAACGTCCTGCGGCTCTATGTGGGCGACCAGCTGATCATGCAGGCCGCCCAAGGCTGATTATTCCGCCGACGACTTGGCCCAGAGGTTGATATCTTCTTCCGATGAAATCCGGTCAATCTCGGCCAGTTCCGCGGCCGAGAAATCCAGATTGCCAATCGCGCCTGCGCAATCGACCACCTGTTCGGGTTTCGACGCGCCGATCAGCGCGGTGGTGATGCCTTCGTTGCGCAGCACCCACGCAATCGCCATCTGTGCCAACGTCTGGCCGCGCGCCTGTGCCATCGCATCCAGCGCCCGCACCGAATTCAAGGCGCTTTCGGTGATGGTGGCGGGGTTCAGCGATTTGCCTTGCGCGGCGCGGCTGCCTTCGGGAATGCCGCCCAAATATTTCTTGGTCAAAATCCCCTGCGCCAAAGGCGTAAATGCGATGGACCCGATCCCTAGTTCGGCCAGCGTTTCCTTCAGCCCGTCCTTTTCGACCCAGCGATTCAGCAGGTTATAGCTGGGCTGATGGATCACGCAGGGGGTGCCCAGATCCTTCAAAATCGCCGCCGCCTCGCGCGTGCGTTTGGAGTTGTAGCTGGAAATGCCCACATACAGCGCGCGGCCTGACCGCACGATATGATCCAGCGCGCCCATAGTCTCTTCTAGCGGTGTGTCGGGATCAAAACGGTGGGAATAGAAGATGTCTACATAATCCAGCCCCAGCCGCTTCAGCGACTGGTCGCAAGAGGCGATCAGATATTTCCGGCTGCCCATTTCGCCATAAGGGCCGGGCCACATCTGATAGCCCGCCTTGGACGAGATGATAAGCTCATCCCGATAGCCTTTGAAATCCGTGGCGAGAATGTCGCCGAACGCTTCCTCGGCGGAACCGGGCGGGGGGCCGTAGTTGTTGGCAAGGTCAAAATGGGTGATGCCATGGTCAAAGGCGGTCTGGCAGATCGCGCGCTTGGTGGCATGTGGCGTGTCGTAGCCAAAATTATGCCACAGGCCAAGCGAGATGGCCGGAAGTTTCAACCCCGACTTGCCGCAGCGGCGATAGGTCATGCGGGAATAGCGATCTTCGGCGGGTGTATAGCTCATGTCGGCTCCTTAAACTGGTATGGCAGTTTTCGGGAATATCGGGCCGCAGTGCAAGCGAGATCGGACTCGCG
Source organism: Pseudorhodobacter sp. (assembly GCA_041583175.1). Taxonomy (GTDB): domain Bacteria; phylum Pseudomonadota; class Alphaproteobacteria; order Rhodobacterales; family Rhodobacteraceae; genus Pseudorhodobacter. The sequence continues at coordinate 6,391 of JBFHGI010000108.1, forward strand.
CGGCGGGATATTTGACCCCCTCAGGCCAACGCTCCGATGGCCGATTGGGCGGCGCGGTAGCGGGCGTGGCCTGCATCGAATGCGACTGACAGGGCCGGGTTCGGGTTTATCTGACGCGAAATCCGGGGAAGCGTTGCAATCTCCGCCCCTTTGCCGGTCGCGGCCATGATGGCCAGACGGGCGGCCCCGAAGGCCCCCCCGAAATCCCCCGCTGCGGGCAGGAGCACCGGAACCGACAGCGCCGTTGCAATCGCCTCCAGCCAATAGGCCGAACGCGAGCCGCCACCAACAGCGATCAGCTTTTCCAACCTTGTGCCCGTCGCCGCCAGCGCATCACGGCAATCGCGAAAAGCAAAGGTGACGCCTTCCAGCACGGCGCGGGTTCCGGCGGCTTTGTCGGTTGCATGTTCCAGCCCAAGGAAGGCCCCGCGAATGGCGGCGTCGTTCAGCGGCGTCCGCTCGCCCCCCAGATAGGGCAAGAACAAGGGCTTGCCGGGCGCCTGCAACGGCCCCAGCTTGCCTGTCAGCTGGGCCGA
>JBFHGI010000109.1:0-6893 GCA_041583175.1 Pseudorhodobacter sp.
CGATGGCGGCTATCACGTCCTGGGCATGCCCCGCGCTGAACATATCTCCTGATTGCACAAAGGGCGGGTTCCCCCGCCCTTTCACCGCCTAGCCACGTGCTGGGTAAGCGCCGCCCTCAAATAGATATCCATAGATCAACGCCAGATAGGCCTGATATTCGGCATCATCCTCGAACTCGTCATCCGTCAGCGCCTCATACTGCGCGCGGGTAAATGCCCCGGCGATGGCTTCGCGCAGTTCCGCCTCAAAGATCGCCTTGACCTCATCCGCCTCTGGCGCGTTCAGGTCTTCACGCAATGCCTCAAAATCCTGCGCGTTGACATTGGCATAGTTCTGCAACCGATCCTCAAGGATTTCGAATTTTTCAAACGTCATGGGAAAACCTCATCATTTCGGATCGGGATACATGGTCAGCAAGGTCACAGCACCGTTACGCGCGACGGTATAAACCGCGATCAGATTGCCGTCTTTTAGATTGGTCGCAACAGAGCCTGTCGGGTTGTTGCGTGAACCCGTCCGGGTTTTGCCTTCAACATATTTCTCATAGTCGGTCCCCAGAACATCTTTCAACGGCAGAGTCACCGTAAATCGCCCGGTACGGCGACGAACAGCGTTGTTTTTGGCGGCTATTGCTGTGGGGCTGCTCCGCATGAACTCTTCCGCATCGACATACACACCCGGATCATTGATCCGAGTTGCATTAGCGGAATAGCCATGAGGTTTGGTTCGGGCAACATCGTCAAAACGCGTGCCGGTTTGGGGATTTATCCCGTTCTTTGCGCGATCATCCAATTGCTGAGGCGTTACATCGCCTTCATGGCGCTGCGGCCCATGCCCTTGAGATTTCAACTCATGCAGGAACACCTCATCCAGTTTTTCCTTCATCTTTTTCAGCTTGGCAAGTTCATCAGGTGTCGGGCTATCTGCCATCGCGACCTTGAAACTCTTGCGCAATTCACGCAGGCGGGGGGCCGATTGCGTTAAGAATGTCCGATCCTGCAACGCCTTTTTCGCCACTGTATCGACCTGACCCGCCTTTTCCAGCAAGGCCGCCTTGTCAATTTTGCCTTGACGGGTCTTGCCCGCATCAATCTGCGACGGTTTCGCAACCGAGATCAGCCCGTTGCGAAGATTGGTCAGCTTTTTCAACGCATCGGCATAGTCTTCCTTGACCATCGCGTCCTTGAACGCCTTGATAGCGCCAAGGATCGGCGCTTGGTCGGCCGGTTTACGGGCAGCCAACTCTTGCTTCAAAAGCGGCGCGAACTTGGTATAGGCATCCTCCAGCTTGCTACGCAGGTCCTTTTGAGCACCTTCCTCTGCCTGCGGCTCATCTTCGTCATCGCCTTCCAGCACCGTCCCGTCAGAGCCCAGAATGATGACCTTGAAATTCAACCCACGCTCCTTGAGGTGGGTTTTGAACTTCTTGCCCAGCATCCCCGGCGGGCTTTCCCCCTCGGCGCAGGCGAAGGACAGTATTTTGCCTTCGATTGTAACCGTGCCAACGGCCCCTTTGGCCGCATTGCCACCCGCCGTTTTCGCCTCATTCTTCAGCGCGATCGTCGATTTCGTCTTATGCGCTGCAAGATGCACACCCTCACTGCCCAGAAGCAGGGCAAAATTATGCGTGGCTTTGCGAATATCGGCAATCGTACTGCTAAGTGCTTTGCCTTCTTCAACCAGTTCTGTCTTTGTCTTTTTCGCCATGAAACACCCATTAAAAAATGTGGGAGAAAAGCTGATACCAAATAATGAAATATACGCCGCCACCTTGATGCAAGCCACGCAGCTAATCAACAGAAATTCTGGAAGGAGGGATTGGAGCGGGTGACGGGAATCGAACCCGTGTCTCTAGCTTGGAAGGCTAGGGTCTTACCATTACACAACACCCGCGCTGGGCTTGGTATAATCGCCATCCATGCCCTGCGCAAGCATGCGGCGAAAGATCAATGACATTTCGCGATGGAAAATCTTATCATCCCGCCCACAGCGCCCTCTTGGAGCAAAAGTTCAAAGTGGGGAGAAAAGACAAAGGCCACGCGGATTGCGCAGCCTTTGCCAAGATCATCCTTTGAAACGCGGCAAACCTTATTCGCCAACCTTCTTGATACGGCCTTCAACCTTGCTGGTCACTTTGCCCATTTTGGCAACGTAATCCATGACGTCATTTGCCATCAGGTTGCCATTGCCGGCGTTGATCAGCACATTGCCGCCACCCAACGCGGTAAACCCGTCACCGCCCGCCAGAATGAAATCATTGGTCGCGACTTTATAGACCTTGTTCGGGTCCAGAGGCTCTCCACCGATCATCGCTTCTGCAATACGCGAACCGGCAGGGGCCGTCGGGTCATAGACAATGGTTGCACCCGAAAGCTGTACAAAGCGACCTGCGCCTTTCTCAACCTGGCTCACACCGTTTTCCAACGCGGCCAGAACCTGACTGCCAGGCAATTCTGTCAACACGGTCACGTTGCCAAAGGGGAGTTCGGTCAGAATATCCCGCCGCGTCAGCATCCGACCTGCGTCATAGGTGGTATCGCCGCGAATACCGCCGCCATTGGCAATCCCGATGTCTGCGCCCACCGCTTCCCGGATTGCATCAGCGATCAGGTTCCCCATAGCCGATTCTTCGCCGCGCACGACATTGCGCCGTGAATCGAGCATCCCTTCGGTCGGCCCCAGTTCCACGTTCAGGCTCTCATCCAGTTTGGTCTGAAACGCCTCGACCATAGCCTGACTTTCCGGATCAGGGTCCACCGCTGCGGTATCGATGAAGCGGAACATCGGCGTCCATTTGACCGAACGCTTGCCGTCCTTTTCAGTCACATCCACCATCAGATCAACAGGTGACAGATATTTCCCGTCAATCGAGGTTTCAACATAGGCCGTAATCCCGTCATATGACGTGCCATAGCTGTGGTCATCGCCCGACAAGATCACGTCAAACGCCTTGGAGGCGATCAACAGCTCATCATTGGATTTGTCGGTTTGCACCACACCGACCACCAGATCCGCGCCATCCTCGCGCGCCTGGCGTGCAGCAGCAACACCCATATCTACGGTCGGGCCAAACTTCAGATCCCCGGTGGAGGACACCGAAGGCGAGGTATCCTGCGCCACCGGAATCAGGGCCACCTTCAACCCACCCACCTCTTTCATCATCACGCCGCCAAGGTTCGGAATAGGCGATCCATCCGCCTGCGTGATGTTGATTGCGGCCCAAGGATACTTGGAGGCCGCCATTTTTTCGTAAAAATTCTCGGGCCCGAAATCAAATTCATGGTTGCCTGGAACGGCCAGATCAAACGGCTCCAGATTGGTCAGATCTACCGTATTCTGCCCCTGATCAAACCCCGAAAGGATCGACGGTGACAGCATATCACCATCAAACACATAGATCGTATTCGGGTTTGCCGCACGCTCGGCCTTGGCAACGGCATTCACGCGAGCAAAGCCGCCGCGGCCATTGTCATCGGCAAAATTGTAAATGTCACCAACACCCAACAGTGTCAGCTTGATCGTCTCGGCCACCGCGGCATTCACGGGCAGAGCTACCAAAGCGGTTGCCCCCAGCAGCAGCGCAGAAATGCGTTTGGTCAGGATGTTCATGTAGAGTCTCCCCATAGGTTTATGCCGTATCATTGCCCCGCAAGGTCACCCTGTCAAAGCCCTTTGCGTTTTACCCATCGCTTCATGACGGGGACGTAACGGCAAGCACCCCATTGACGCAAAAATCAGCACGGTGCATGAACACGCCCATGCTGATATTCAAAATCTTCCGCCGCCCCGAATGGAACCACCTGCGCGACACGGGCGAAACCGCCGGTGCCCCGATTGACCTGGCAGATGGCTTTGTCCATTTTTCGACTGCCGCACAGGTCGCGGAAACGGCAGCGAAATATTTTGCCGACCAGTCCGACCTCGTACTTGTTGCCGTGGACGCAGGCGGCCTCGGGCCGGACCTGAAATGGGAAGAATCGCGCGGCGGGGCCCTCTTCCCTCATCTTTACCGCACATTGCGCATGGTCGATGTGGTTTGGGACAAGGCTCTGCCCCTTGGGGCCAGCGGCCATATTTTCCCCGAGGCCCATATGTTCGCAGGGGCGAAGACCGGGGCGACACTATGACACCGCTCGAACGTATCGCACTGGCGGCTTTGCACAAACTGGACCCTGAACAGGCGCATGGCGTTTCGCTAGCTGCCCTAAAGATGGGCCTGACACCCAGACCCGGCCCCTATCGCACGCCCCGCCTCGCAAGCGAGGTGGCAGGGTTGCAGCTTCCCAACCCGGTCGGCCTTGCCGCCGGATTTGACAAGAATGCTGAAAGCCTGCCGGCCTTGATGCGCTCCGGTTTCGGCTGGCTGGAGGTGGGTGCCGCGACACCGCTGCCGCAGCCCGGCAACCCCAAACCCCGCCTGTTCCGACTGACCGAAGATCGCGCCGCCATCAACCGTTTCGGCTTTAACAATCAGGGAATGGCGGCGATCGCCACCCGCCTCGCAGCGCGGCCCGAAGGCGTGCCTGTCGGCCTGAACCTCGGGGCCAACAAAACCTCCGCCGATCGTGCAGCGGATTTTGCGAAGGTTCTTGCCCATTGCGGCCCACATGTCGATTTCGCAACCGTGAATGTCTCCTCTCCCAATACCGAAAAGCTGCGCGATCTGCAGGGCCCCGCCGCCTTGGCAAGCCTCTTGGCCGGGGTCATGGACGCAGGTTCGGCCCTGCAAACCCCCATTCCTGTTTTCCTGAAAATCGCGCCCGATTTGACCAGCGACGATCTGGCACAAATTGCCGAAGTCGCGCTCCGCTCCGGCCTGTCGGGGATCATTGCCACCAACACCACATTGTCACGCGACAGGTTGCAAAGCCCCCACCGCGATGAGGCTGGCGGCCTCTCCGGTGCACCGCTCTTCGAAAAATCCACGCGGGTTCTGGCACAGCTTTCGAAGCTCACCCAAGGCAAACTTCCTCTTATCGGCGTCGGTGGTATCAGCAATGCGGATCAGGCCTATGCCAAAATCCGCGCCGGTGCCTCGGCCGTACAAATCTATACCGCGATGGTCTACCAAGGCCTCAGCCTCGCGACCGACATCGCCAAAGGCCTCGACGCCCTGTTGCAACGCGATGGTTACAGCTCCATCACACAAGCCATCGGCACCAACCGCGACAGCTGGCTCTGACCCAGCCCCGCTTTCTTTTCGGCACAAATATCCTCGGGGGTGAATTCGCCTCAAGGCGAAGAGGGGGCGGAAAGCCCCCTGCTCCCGATCTGCGCTAAAATGCCTTGAAGGTCATCGTGGTCAGCGTCCGCACGATCCCCGGAATATCGAACAGCGATTCCGATAGGAAATGCCCCACATCCTGCCCTTCCGGAATATAGACCTTGGCAATCAGATCATACTCCCCCGAAGTGGAATAAAGCTCCGATACCACTTCGCGCGCATAGATCGCATCGGCCACCTCATAGGTTTTGCCGGGGGTGCAACGGAACTGGACGAAAACGGCGGTCATGGCGGGGCTCCTGTTCTTTACGGAAAAACATAGGCCCCGAAAGGCGCTGGGGAAAGCCCTATTCCTCGGCTTGCAATGCAAAGGGCGCGGGTTTGGCAACCAGATCGGATACGCCCAACACCTCGACAGGCCGCGCCAACCGGTTGCGCACCACCCAAAGCAGCCGATCCTGCGCGCGGGTGATCGCAACATAGGCCAGGCGTTTCCACAAAGGCATCCCGGCCTCCATCCGCCCGGCCTGCGCTGCCGCCCAAAGATCGGGTGCGAACACCTGCACCGTATCCCATTGACTGCCTTGCGCCTTATGAATCGTCACCGCAGCCCCATGCAGGAAGGCCGCACCCATCTTGGCCGCTGACGGGATGAACGGCTCATCCTCATCCGGTTTCTCGATCTTGATGATGCTGGCCGCCGAAACCTGCGGCTCCTCGGCCCCCACCACATGCAAGCGCGCAAAACCATCGCGATTGCCCGGCCCCATATAGATCACCTGAGCGCCTTTGATCAGGCCACGCGCTTCCAGATCAATGCGCTTCTTGCGGTGTTTCAGCGGCAATTCGATGCCGTCGCAAATCAACGGCTCGCCGGGGATCAGTTCAAACTCCGGCGCGCCATGCGCAGCACGAAACGCCGTAATCAACCGGATGCGGGTGGCATTGCGCCAAACCAGAACCGGCGAACGCGCCATCAGGTCACTATCCACCCGCTGCGCCATCTCCACACGAGGGTCGCGCGCGGCGGCATCCTCCACCATGCGTTCAAACCGCTCGAAGGTCAGATCGGGGTCGGCCAGCGCATGTGCCAGATCAAGAATCGGGTTCCCTTCAGCCTGCCGGTGGATGCGGCTCAACTCCAGCCGCCGCGTCGGGCCAAGCTTGTCAAACACCATCTCACCGGAATTGCCCACCGGCGCCAATTGCGCAGGATCGCCAAACAACACCAGCGTCGGGAAAATCTCACGCAAATCATCAAACTGACGTTGATCCAGCATCGAGGATTCATCCACGAAGCCCACATCCAGCGGCTCCTCCCGTCGCTTCCAGCCTTTGATGAAATCGCTGCCGCGCAGCCCCGCCGCCGCCAAAGCGCCGGGAATAGAGGCAACATTGTCATAAAACGCCTTGGCACGGTCCAGCGCGAGTTCGCTCAACCCCTCTACCACTGGCCGCGGGCCGTTTCCCGCCAGCCATTCAGCAATCATCTCATATTGTGGATCATAAAGCGGAGTATACAATATACGGTGAATTGTCGTCGCTGGAACGCCCCGCAACCGCAAAACCGAGGCCGCTTTGTTGGTCGGCGCCAAAATCGCCAAGGTGCGCCGATCCTTGCGCTTCTTGCCTTCGTAATCGCCCGAGACGACATCAACTCCCGCGGCA
>JBFHGI010000110.1:0-6890 GCA_041583175.1 Pseudorhodobacter sp.
CAAGGTTCACTGCATGGTGGTGTAATGGCCTCTGTCATGGATATATCAATGGGGCATCTGGTGAACAAAGTCGCAGGCCCCGGTGCGACGATCGAAATCAAGGTGCAATTCATGCGCCCGGTTGCGACCGGGACCGCAACTTGTGAAGGCCGTTTCACCAAACGCGGGCGCAGCTTGTCCTTTATGGAAAGCAAACTTTTCGGAAGCGATGGAAAGCTGGCAGCAACGGCCACCGCGACATGGAAAATGCCCAGCGCTTGATGCGGATCGGCTGCAAGCCGGAGTGTTTCGGCTTGCCCAACAAAAGCTACTCTGCCGCAAGCTTGCGCAAGTTCTCCAGAACGCGCGGCTCCGGGCTGAAGCCGTGATGGCGCGCATGATGCAAAGCCGCAATCGCGCGTGCACCGGGAAGGCGCACGGGCCTGCCAACGTCAAGCGGCGGGCTTTCCCCAACCATAGCCCCGGCCATCGCCATGCGATCAGAGAGTTGGTCGTCCGGAAGAAGGCTTTTCGTGTGGATGAGCAGGAACATCTGGCCAAGGCCTTGCGCTGCGCCAGCGTCTTTTGCGACCGAGGGCACCTCCGACAAGATGGCTGCCCCTGAGAGTGCGCCAACCAGCAGGTCAAGGCAAAGCGCAAGATTTGCGCCTTTTGCGCCTCCGATGGCCTGCATCAAACCACCCATCGCGGCGACCGGATCTGTGGTGGGTCGCCCTTGCGCATCCACGGCCCAGCTGTCGGGAATAGGCGTTCCGGTTCTTGCCGCATCCCTTATCTTTGATCGGGCCGCAACCGACAGCGCGATATCAAGCAGAGCATGGCCGCCGCTTGGATTTGGCACGCCGATCCCGAGTGGGTTGTTCCCTACCAAGGCCGCACGCCCGCCGGCAGGCGAGATCATCGCGGTCGTGTTGGTTGTGATGATTGCGGCGAACCCCGCCTCGGCGGCAATCCACAAATAGGGGGCAAGTGCGCCCAGATGATTGGCACCACGGCAGAACACTGCGCCCACGCCCACTGCCTTGGCCGCATCCATCGCTTCGGAAAGCGCCTTGCGCGCGACGAACGGGCCAAGCCCGTTGTTCCCATGCAGATGACGCAGGGCTGGCGCGGGTGCGGATAGTTCCACCTGTGCCGTTGGATCAATCCCGCCGAGCTCAATTCGCGCCACATAGTCAGCAACGCGCGACAGACCATGTGTCGCGATGCCCATCATCTCTGCCAGCGTCAGAATCTCGGCGGCGTCACGCGCCGCCAAGGGGGCCACACCCGCGCGTTCGAAAGCGCGGGTTGCCAGCAGCACCACCTCAGCTTCGGAAACGGGCACGGGATCAGCCCCCTGCCTTTTCCGCTTCCGAGGCGCGCTTGCCAATCCTGCCCAACAGGGGAAGCAGAACAACGAGACCGATCGTGACCGCGATGATCCAAAGCGACGCCGGACGCTCGACAAAGATCATCGCAGAGCCGCGTGAAATGGTCAGGGTTTGCCGCAACGCTTCTTCGGCCAGCGGTCCAAGCACCAGCGCAAGCACAAGCGCAGCCGGAGAGAACCCATAGAGCCGCATGAAGAAACCGACGATGCCCGCCGCGAACATGAGGTACAACTCGATGAACGAGGCATGGACACTAAAGGTCCCAAGCGCACAGATCACCACAATGATCGGGCCAAGGATCCGGTATGGCACCTTGATGATCTGCACGAAGAGCGGGATGGCGAAAATGCTGATCGCAAGCAGGATGACATTGCCCAGATACATCGAGGCGATCAGGCCCCATGCCAGTTCCGGGTTCTGTTCCATGAACAACGGTCCAGGTCTCAACCCCCACAGCATGAAGGCCGCCAGCAGCACAGCCGTGGAGGCCGATCCCGGAATACCAAGCGTCAGCAGCGGGATCATGGCGCCTGATGAGGCCGCGTTATTTGCCGTCTCGGGCGCAACCAGACCTGCCATCTCGCCCGTTCCGAACCTTTCGGGATGCTTGGACAGGGATCTTTCGGTCGAATAGGCCATGAGCGAGGCTATCGTCGCCCCCGCGCCGGGAATGACCCCGACGACAAAGCCCAGGATGGAGCCGCGCACCATCGTCCAGCGCGTCGAAATCCAATCCTGCGCGGAGGGCCAGAATTCTTTTTCCTTGTCATAGGCAACCATGGTGCCGCTGCGCGATTTGTGCATGCCGACGTAGAAGGAATAGAACAGCTCTCCCAAACCGAAAAGACCGATGGCGATGGGGATGAAGTAAACGCCGCCAATCAACTCGGCCGAACCGAAGGTATAACGGCCCTGCCCGGTTTCCAGATCGACACCAACAGTGCCAAGCGCGAAACCTATAAGCGCCGAGATCAAACCAAGTTTCCACTGGTTCCCGATCATCACGATCAGGGTCAACATGCCCATCGTCGCCAGCAAGAAATACTCCGGCGGGCCAAAGCTACGCGAAACTTGCGCAAACATCGGGGCAAGGATGGTAATCATGATCACGCCAACGGTGCCGCCGACGAAAGAGGCCGCCGCCTGCATCACCAGCGCAGGGCCCGCACGCCCTTTCTTGGCAAGCGGGTATCCATCGAAGGTACTTGCCACCGTGGCACTTTCGCCCGGCGTGTTCAGCAGAATCGACGTAATCGTCCCGCCATACATCGCGCCGTAATAGATCGCGGCCAGCATCATGGTGGCCCCTGTCGGGTCCATGCCGAAGGTCACGGGCAACAAGATCGCAAGCCCCGCAGAGGGGCCGAAACCGGGAATAACACCGACGATCATGCCGACCATCGCGCCCACCAGCAGGTAGGCAATATTGATCGGCGTAATAGCCAAGGAAAGGCCCATTACAAGATCGCTGAAAATGTCCATCGAGATGGCTCCTGTTGGCAGATAACCGAAGTCCGGCAGCCGCCTGTTGGTTCTAGATTGGCAGAATGTCGAAAAGGGCCGGCGGCATGCTTGCGTTCAGCAACTTGTCGAACAGACCGTATATTCCGATTGGCACGACCACGCTCAGTATCGCGTTTTGCAGATGTTTGCGCGGGTTGATCACCGTCAGGGTCAAGGCGAGATAGATAACCGTTGCGACGAACCCGCCGAAGACCCGCAGCATGACCGCATAAAGCAGCACAAGTGCCATCAACGCCCCGAGATCCCGCCACCGGCCCGAATTGTCTTCAGTGCCGCGCATGGCGCGTAATGCGTCCATCAATGTCCAGAGTGTCAGCAGCACCATCGAGGTGCCAACAATTCGGGGAAAGAAGCCCGGACCCAAGCGCCCGGTCCGCGACAGGAAGTTCAAATCCGCGTAGGCAATGTAAGTGTAATAGGTGCTCGCTGCGAGTATTGCGAACAGGAATGCGATGCGCATGATTTGATGTCCTGTAGGGAGTGATCCGGGCTCTTGGGTGGTGATCGGCGCTACTTGATCGCGCCAACCGATTTGAGAACCGTCTCAAAACCGTTTTTGGTGTTGGTCAGGAAGGTGCGGAACTCTTCACCGTAGATCACCGTAGGCGTCAGGGTGTTGGTCTTGATGTATTCAGCCCATTCCGGCGTCTCGACGACTTTCTTCATCGTCTCGATCCAGAATTCCTGTGCCTCTGCCGGTGCATCAGGCGGAAGGATCAGGCCACGCGGCATCGACACACCGATGTCATAGCCAAGATCGCCCATCGTCGGCACGCCAGCCAGCGCTTCGGGAACCGACTGACCCGAATAGACCAGCGGACGCAGATCGCCCGAGTCGATCATGCCCAGCAACTCACCCGGGTTTGCAACCATTGCGTCCAGCGCATTGGACAGAAGCGCGGTCGTCTGATCGGCCATCGAGTTGAACGAAACATATTCAAACTCGAACCCGGCTTTTTCAGCAAACAGCGTCGGCACGATGAAATCGACGTTGACCGTGCCTGTCCCGCCGATGTTCATTGGTCCCGCCTTGGCGGCCGCAATAAACTCGTCAATATTCTGGATATTGGAAGAGCCGTTCACGACCAGAACGAGGTCATCGGTCGCCAGCAAAGCAACCGGTGTAAAATCGGCAGGCTGCCAAGGTGTATCCGCCTGCAGCGGCGTGGTGACAAAACTGCCCGATGTGGTCGAAATGCCGTATCCGTTGCCGGACTGGCCAAAGAGATAGCCCCAGCCCACAGCACCCGAACCACCGGCGCGGTTTTCAGGCTGAATATCGCCCGGGTAGAGATCATGCTTCTTCAAGATCTCGATGATTGTACGCGCCATGATGTCGTTGCCACCACCCGGACCGAAGGCAATCGTCCAATCCAGCGTCTGGCTGGCATCCGGATAGCTTTGCGCGCTGGCTGTGCTTGCAACAGCAACCGGTGATGCAACTGCCGCTGCCAGAATGGCGGTTCGCATCCAGCCCCCACCGATAGTCAGAATATGTTTCATAGCTTCCTCCCTGGTTTGGTTTCTCTCTGGCGGCCCCCTCCTCAAGGTTTATCCCGCCAGAAATGTCATCGGGCGTCATCGGCCCGCTTTACTTCTAAAGTATCTCCATCAAACGGTTCTTTCCGCTGATGTGATGTTGTGACCCTTTTTCGCCGGCCATCACACCATCACCACGCTCTATTGCTGCAACGATGTCTTCGTGTTCACGGTTTGACAGTTCCATCGACGTCTTTCCCGTCAACACCCGCAAGCGCAGCAACCGCACCTCCTTGCCAAGAGAGGTGTATAGTTCCTTGGAACGGTTCGCCCCTGAAACAGCCGCGATCCGATCGTGGAAATCCAGGTTGAGCTCAAAGTACCTGGCCTCGTCGTTCTCGCGGATCGCGTCAGCCATCCGGCCCACGAAAGTACGCAATTCCGCCTTTTCTTCTGGTGTCGCGCTCTGAGCGGCGCGTGTGCACAGATATCCACCGATAGAGGCCCGCAGGTCATACAGTTCGACGATATCCTCGACCGTCAACTTGCGCACATAGACGCCCTGATTGGCGACCGCCATCACAAGGCCCTCACGCTCCAGCGAACGTGCTGCCTCGCGCACGGGCCCACGACTGACACCAAGTTTCTCTGCCAGACCGATCTCGTTCAAACGCTCACCAGCGCCAAGTTCGCCTTGCAAGATCATCCTTTCCAACTCATCGCGCACTTCCAGAACAAGCGAGCGCTGGCGCAGCTTTTGAATCGATCTCGGCATGTTGAGTTGCAAATCCATATGCCGATCACGATACAGAATCTAAAAAATGTCAACATTATTTTGTTAATTGACAGTTTATCTTTCTCTTTCGATAGTGACTTCCGTTGCCGGCTTCAGGCACAAAGACACCTTTCATGCGGTTGAATTTAACGTCCGTTTCCTTCAACGATCGCAGCAACAAAAAGGCCCATGACATGACGAACCAAGTGCTTTCGGGAAAATCCGCTTTTGTTTCAGGCTCTGGTCGCAACATCGGTCGCGCGATTGCGGTCCATCTTGCTGGTCTTGGGTGTAACGTGGTCGTAAACGGCTCCAGTAACGAAGAGAGCGTCCGCGAAACGGCAGAGCTTATCGAACGCGCCGGAGGGCGCGCAGTGATTGCGATGGGTGATGTTGGCCAGTCGGCAAGCGTGGCAGAGATTGCAGCCAAGTCGCTCAAAGCCTTTGGCAAGATTGACATTCTGGTGAACAACGCCGCGCGGCGCCCGCATAAACCGTTTCTGGAAATGTCAGACGAGGATTGGCACAGCGTTATAAACGCGGGCCTCAGCAGTGCCTTCTATACAAGCCGCGCATTTCTGCCAGGGATGGTCGATCAAGGCTGGGGCCGGATCGTGAACTTTGCCGGGATGAAAGCCATCAAGGGCTATTTTGAAGGGGCGCCGATCTCGGCCGCCAAGCATGGAGTCTGGGGCCTGACAAAAGCACTGTCCATGGAATTTGCACCTAAAGGCATAACGACCAACGCAATATCCCCCGGCCAGATTCGCAACGAGACAGCGACAGCGGATGACCCTGATCGCGCCGCAAAAATCCCGGCGGGGTTCATGGGGCAACCGAATGACATCGCGGAAATGGTAGGCTTTCTTGCCTCGCCCGCCGCTCGATTTGTCACGGGCCAGATGATTGCTGTAAATGGCGGCGAAACGACCTGAGGGAAATTGAGAATGAAGACCGAAAACGTCGCTATTGTGCGCCGCAAAGTGGTGAACACGCCGCGCAATCTGCGCAACATGCTTGCTTTGGATGATTTTGAAAAGCGGGCACGACGGCTGTTGCCAAAATCCATTTTCGGCTATGTCAGTGGCGGCGTTGAAACCGACACAACCCTGCGCGCAAACCGGAGCGTATTCGACGAAATTGCGTTCCAACCTCGTATCTTGCGCGATGTGTCCTCTCGGAGCTTGGCGACAAAGCTGTTTGGCGAAACGCTGAAACTGCCCTTCGGCATCGCCCCGATGGGGTTCAGTGCCTTGGTTGCATATGATGGTGACGTCAGTCTGGCAAAGGCCGCCAATGCCTCCGGCAGTTTCGCCATTTGCTCGGCCGCTTCGCTGACGCCGCTTGAACGCGTGGCAAGCCAGGGGGGCAGCCGGTGGTTTCAGGCTTATGTGCCCGGGGATGAAGCCCGGATTGGCGCGTTGCTGGAGCGGGTGGCAAAGGCTGGGTTCGACCATCTCGTGATTACGGGTGATACTCCGGTCCCAGGCAATCGCGAGAACAACGCGCGCAACGGCTTCGATGCCCCGTTTCGCATCACGCCGCAGCTTGTGTACCAAGGGGCCACCCATCCCCGCTGGGTGCTTGGCACCTTGGGGCGCGAGATTCTGGCGCGCGGCATGCCACATTTCGAAAACATGGAATCCGTGCAGGGTCCGCCGCTTTTCTCCAGAGATCTCGTGCGGTCGACCATCGCCCGTGACCGGCTGAGTTGGGAGAGCATTCGCTTCATCCGCAAG
>JBFHGI010000111.1:0-6871 GCA_041583175.1 Pseudorhodobacter sp.
GGCGCGTTTTCAAATGACTACTGGTTCGAGATCGGCGGAAAATTGCGCCGTTCGCGCCAAATGGTCAGCGATAGCGTTGGATTTGTTGTTATTGAGCATCTACAATAAAAGTTGCAGATAATTTGGGGTTCCGTGGCAGCACAGCCTATGTTACCCCTGATCAAGAGTAATTCTACTTCTGGAGAGAATGAGATGAAAAAAATCACAGCTGTTATCGCGGCATCTGCCCTGATCGCGTCGTCTTCCTTTGCTTTCGCTGGCGGCCCGATTGAGGTTCAGGACGACGAAGAGCCGATGGTCGTTATCGCAAACCCGAGCTCGGGCTCGCTGGGTTCGTTGGGTGGTGGCGGTGCCGCTGCTGCTGCGATCCTCGGCGTTGTGGTCGTTGGCGCGGCGCTTTCGGGCGGTTCCGATTCCGGTAGCCACTAATCTATTCGACAGCCTTTGATGGTTTGTCCTTTAAGAGCCCGCCTTTGGCGGGCTTTTTCATCAGGCACGCATATTCCCGTTCCCTTCCGGCATCCAAATCCAGCGCGGCGTATTAACCACATGATGCGAGTCTACGAAGCGAGTATGAATGTCTGGCTGAGGGCGTCGAACGCCGAAATCGGCCTTATTGCGGCAGGCATCGCTTTTTTCGGTTTTCTTGCGATATTTCCGGCCATGGCGGCTGTGATTACGATCTGGGGATATGCCGCTGACCCGATCGTCGTGCAATCCCAGCTCAACCTTGCCAGCGACTATTTGCCGGATGAAGCGTTCGACCTGCTTTATGGGCAAGTGCAACGCATTCTGGCAACCAGCAATCGAAGTCTCGGCCTGGCCTCTTTGCTGACCACGGCTTTTGCACTTTGGTCCGCGCGGGCCGGGGTGGGCGCGTTGATCAGTGGCATCAACGCCATTCACGGACTGCCGAGCCGTAGCGGCATGCGGCATCTGGTGCGGGCCTTTGTGCTGACAATGGTGCTGATCGGGCTTGTGTTATCTGCGATGGTTGCAGGGTTGGTCGCACCTCTGGCCATCAACTTCCTCCCTTTGGGGCAATCCGCTGCCACGGCGCTGAAGGTTGCCAACTTCGCCCTCGGGTTGGTTCTGGTTCTGACGAGCATTGCCGTAGCTTATCGGCTGGGCCCGAACCGGAATGGCAAGGCCACGGAACTGCATTTCCTCACGCCGGGGACGTTGCTTGCGCTGGTGCTTTGGGTCGGCGTGTCGCGGGGCCTGGTGTTCTACCTCAGTAATTTTGCCAATTACAATCAGGTTTACGGTTCCATCGGTGCGGTCGTTGCGTTGCTGATGTGGTTTTATCTATCGGCCTATGCGGTGCTTCTGGGCTCGGCAGTCGATGCCGAGCTTGAAGCAAAAACCGGTCAATAATCCCGCTCGACAAATATCCCGATACCCGCCTGCCCATCAGCGGCAACCGATCCTCGCACCGTTACCCCCTTCTTGAGGTCAAGGTTGAGGTTGATCTGGCTGCGACCGTCCTGATCAACTTCCACCTCGGAATAAACCCGTTTTGAAATGTATTTCCCTGCTTTCAGCGAGATATTTCCTTCGTCATCCGTTGCGAAATCAAGGTCATCGAGGCCAAAGCTGCTGCGCAACCGCCCGACGATGCCTTCACCGCCCTTGCCCGCCAGCGTGGCCACTGCCGAAGCAAGCTGCGCGGCCTGTAGCGCCGAGATTTTTTCCAGCCCCTGACCGAACAGCAAACGGGCCAAAACCTCTTCCTGCGGCAGGTCGGGAACGGATTGGAAGGTGATCTCCGGTTCGTCCGCACGGCCTTCGATCACCACCGAAGTGGTGACATCATCGCTTTCATTCGTAGCGATGATGTTGATGTAGGGGATCAAATCCCCCTGCAGCAGGACGCTTGCGGTATCAAGCTCAAGGCGCTTGCCCAGAATATCCAGACGCCCCCGGATCAGGTCAAACCCGCCGCTTGGGATGACGTTATCCGTGGTTCCGCGCAGCATGACACTGCCACCCAGTTCCGCGTCGATCCCCCGCCCCCGCAGGAATATCCGCGATGGGGCCTCGATCGCGAGGTTAAGGCCGAAGGGGCGCGATGCGCCGCTGCCCGACGACCCGTCCCCCAGATCGATCAATCCGGCTTTATAGCGCGTGGATCGCACCGCCGCCGGTTCGTTCTTGTGCTTCAGACCGGGGAGTGAGCCAACCGCCGTAAAGCTGGAGGTCGGCACCCGCAGCTCTGCCTCGCGGATGCGGATCGTCCCGCCGATCTGCGCGCCACCTTGCAGCGGCCCCTGGACGGTCACGACACCGCCAAGCGACACTTCGTAAAGGTCCGGATCTTTCAGAACGCCGTTCGTCAGGGTTATCTGCAAATCCGCGACATTGGGCGCGGCGAGGCCGATGCTGCCATCTACCGCAATCGTCCCGCCCGTAGACGGCGAGGCTGACCCGTTCAGCCGCACCGCATTCCCCGAAAGCGTTGCTGTCGTTTGGATATTCTGCAAACCAAAGGGCAGGTTGGGCGCCGAAAGCTGGCCACCGCTAACTGCGGCATTCCCTGAAATAGACGAAAGCGCGAAGGGACCGTTCAAGCGCAGATCGAAGGTCGTCTGGCCGGAAACCGAACGCGGGCTGATAAAG
Source organism: Pseudorhodobacter sp. (assembly GCA_041583175.1). Classification (GTDB taxonomy): domain Bacteria; phylum Pseudomonadota; class Alphaproteobacteria; order Rhodobacterales; family Rhodobacteraceae; genus Pseudorhodobacter. The sequence continues at coordinate 2,620 of JBFHGI010000111.1, forward strand.
GCATTCGCAAGCTCGGCCCGCGCGCTGCCGCGGATCGCCAGATCGGCGGTTTGGAAACTCGCGCCGATGCGCCCGGAAACGCTTGCATCAATGCCGCCCGGTCCGGTTCCTGTCAGGTCCAATACGATACCATTGCCATCATCGACCGCACTTCCGGCGACGCTGAGCCGCCCCGGGAAATCGGGTGCGAGCAGGGCAAGATTTGCCAATGTCGCCTCCAGCTGCAGCCTGCGCGCATCATCGGTGACGGTGCCTGTGGCGGCAAGGTTCACTTGCGGGTTCGACAGGGTGACAGACTCGATCTCGATCCGGCGGCCTTTGAAATTCGCGGCGGCAGCAAGCGTGGATTGGCCTGCCAGAACGCGGTCGGCCTCGGCAACGCCAATGGCCAGACCGTTCCCTTGGCCAGACACGACAACGCGCCCTTCATCAACCGTGCCTTTGAAGGTGGCATTGGCCGACAGCGCGCCGCGATAGCCCGCCCCCAGCGGAGCAAGGCTTGGCAAGTTGACATCGAGTTCCAGATCAGAGCCTTCGGGCGCATAATACCCTGTCAGCTCCCCCGCGATTTGCTGGTTGTTGATTTCGGCCTTGGTGAAATCGAACCGGCCATCGCGTAAGGCCACGTCCAGCGCCAGACGGCTTTGCCCTGCCGTCAGCGCGTCAACCTGCGCCTGACCGATTTTCAACCCGTTTGCCAAACCGTCCAGTGTGATACGACCTTGCGCGGGGGTTCCAGAGAAGCTGGCGTCAGCGTTCAGGCTGCCGCTGTATTTTTCGCCCAATGCCGAAAGGTCGGCAAATTGAAGCTTGCCTTTCAGGTCACTGCCATCACTGGCCAGTTTGCCCGAGGCGGCCACCAACAAATCCTGCGCGGTGATGTTCAAACTCCGCAGAAAGGTGCCCTTGGTCGAGCGGCCCGCCGCAAATTCAATCTCGGAGGCACCTTTGAGCAGGTTGTCAACTTCGGCCACGCCAATGCGGATGTCCGTCCCGCTGATTTTGCCAACGGCATCAAACTCCCCCCCCAAGGGGACGGCCTGACCGCTGATGCGGAATGCGCCCGCGCCGCCAATCTCGCGCCCTGCGAGGTCGGACAGTCGCGACAGATCATTGTAGCGGGCTTCGACGCTGCCTTTTACGCGAAAGCCACTGTCAAGATCGCCGATACGGGCAGAGGCCAGAATGTCATACCCCGCTTCTTTCAGCGTCAGCCTGCCGATGCGGAAGCCAAGCCCCCCCTGCTGCCAGTCGAAGACCAGCTGACCTTCCAGCGCAGAGCCGAGAGCCCGTGCAAGCGCCGGATCGGCCAGTGCAACATCTTGCGCCTCGAAACCCAGCGTACCGCCGACGATGGGCCCACCGCCCCCCGCACGCCGATTGATCCGGCCGGAGCCGGCAATTTTTGCGGTTCCCAACATCACATCATCGCGCTGCAATCCGGTCAGATTGACAGCGGCAGACCAGCCATCCCCTTTGCTTGCGTCAAAGGAAATGCGCAGATCGGCGGAATTGATCCGTGTCTCGCCGCCAGCCGCAATCGGCAACAGGACCGCTTCGCCATCCGCAAAGCCAAGCCGGCCCACCAGAGAAAGCCGTTGCGGCAGACCATCGGCAGCAATGGTCGCAGACCCGTCGAGGCGAACGGCAAGCGTATCAAGGGTGAGTGCCGTCAGGTCAAGTTTGCCCGATGCGCCGCGCAGCCCTTCGGCAACCAGACTGACCTCGGTCCCGAAGAACTCGGCATATTCAGGCAGGAAAAGCGGGGCGACATCGCCATCAATAGCGATGCCGAATTGCTGGGCACCGTCCTCTTGCCCCGTCAGCGTCAGTTGGCCTTGCAAGCGTTCTTCCCCTGCCGTGCTCAGGTTCAGATTAGCCGCGAAGTCATCAAGCGGCCCCTCGCCAGAAATTTTCAGATCAATCGAAGGGGTATCGGGCAGGCCCATCAGCGTTGCGCCAATTCCGCCTTCGGCCTCTGCCAACGCCAGATCAACGGTCAGCTCATTCGTCGCATTTGCATAGGACAGCTTGAGCGACAGGCTGGCATCCGGCCCCGCATCCGTGCGCAGCAGCGTCAGGTCGGCACTGCCTTCGCCGCCTTCCAGAACCGCCGAGGCCTCCAGCGAGCCTTCGAAGCTTTGGCCCAGGATATCCTCGCCCAGCGCAATGCGCCTTGCAGACAGCTTTCCGATGTTCACCGACACAGGCAAATCCGGCAGGCTGAAGCCTGTCGCCTCGGCGGTCACGGCATCCTCTTCGGCAACCGGTTTGCGGGCGACAATGATTTCATCGGCAGAGAGTTCATTCACACTGACAACGCCGCGCAACAGCGATGCCCGGCTCCAATCCAGAACCACGCCGTTCAGCGTCAGCCAGATGCCTTCGGAATCGGCGATGCTCAGGCTTTCGATCTTCGCCTCGGACGAGAACGCGCCGGTGAAACCTGTCACTGTCACCTGACGGCCAGCGCTGGAAAGATTGTCTTCCAGAAATGCGGTCAGGGTATCGCGGTCATCATCCTGAGCGGCAGCCATGAAAGGCAGCAGGATAAATATGAAAAGAAGTCGCCAAAAATTACGCATCAAAACGCCTGCCCAATACCAACATAGATTTGCGGACTTCCACTTCCGCCAGAGACCGGCGCGCCGATATCAAGCCGGATCGGGCCGAACCCCGTTGCATAGCGCAACCCAAGGCCCGCGCCTGCATGACTTTCCGTCTGGCCGCCGAACAGGCCATCGCTGGCGATCTGTCCGTAGTCGATGAAGCCTACCAGACCGATGGTCGGCGTGACTTTTGCCCGCAGTTCAAGAGATGCGCCAAGAAAACCGGTGCCGCCGGTGGTGTCACCCGTGGTGGTATTGGTGAAGCCAAGCGACTGGTAGGACTGCCCGCGAACGGTACCGCCCCCGCCGGAGTAATACAGATAGTCAGGCGGCAGGCTGGTGGCATCGCCGCCAAAGCTGCCTTTGGCCTGAAAGCGGCCTGCAATTGTAAAGCGGTCATCCTCGCCAAAGCCGCGATAGGCCCGCGCGTCCAGATCCAGTTTGAAACCGGAATCAGTGCTGTCAAAGCCGAGGAACGGCGCAATCTCGGCGTCGATGTAAAAGCCTTGTGTGGCGTCGGTTTTGGAGTTCCGCTTATCCCAGTTGATGCCAACGGGAAGAGAGAGCGTGCGGAAATCGACGCTGCTGCCGCTGGTATAGTCGACGTTATATTGCGCAAATTCCAACCCGATGCGCGCAGTCATCTCGCGCGAGACGTAATGCGTGAAGCCCAAGCCAAACTCGGCATAGTCCTGCACATAATCCGTCTCGTCCTCGTGGCCGATTTTGAAGAAGGATGTCGCGGTTGTATCGGCGCTGAGCGTGGCAGGACGGTCAAGCGTGAAGCCCAGCTCATAATCCTCGCCACTGTCCTGCGCGCCGAGTTGTGCAACCTCGCCTTCGACCTTGAACCGCTCCCCCCCGCCGAACAGGTTACGGTGAAGCCAATAGCCGCTGACCGTGGCCCCTTCGCTGCTGGCAACCTCTACCCCGAAGCTGAAGCGGCGCGGCTTTTCCTCCACCACTTTCGCCGTAATGCCCAGCAGATCCGGCGCGGTGACCTGCTCATCCTCGACCAAAGCAACGGAACGGAAAATCCCGGTCCGGCGCAGGCGTTCGGCGGCGTCTTCCAACTCTTCCGGGCTGAATTGCTCCCCTTCTGGCAGGCCTGCGATCTTGATGATGCGGCGCAGTTCCATCCGCTCCTGCCCCGTGACGACCAGCGGGCCAAAGCGCAGCCTTGGACCGGCAGTCACTTTCAGGTCAGCCGACAGGGTAGCCGCGCGGTGATCCGCCGTCAGGTCTTGGCCGGTGACATCCGCTTTCGCGTGGCCCGCATTGCGCCAACCGGAAACGGCAGCAGAGGCGGCGCTGGAAATGACATCGCTTTCCGCCGCTGCGCCCGCGCGATACCCTTCGGGCAGTTCTGTCCCGTCCGCAAGCGGGGCCTCCGCGGCCCTCGAAAAGGTGAAAACGGGGCCGGGCACCACATTCACAGTGATAACCCCCACATTCTGCGGGGCGTCCAAAGGCGGGATGGCCGCAGCCTCGCGCCCGTCGATGCGAATTTGGATGACGCCGGAATAGCGGCCAGTTGCGTAGAGCGCGCCCAACAGACGGCCATATTCTGCCCGCGCGGCCGCGAAAATATCTTGCGCGTCGGTATTGCCTTCGGCTTGCGCGGCCAAAAGCAGCGATGCACC
>JBFHGI010000112.1:0-6868 GCA_041583175.1 Pseudorhodobacter sp.
GCGCCGCATGGGCAGACGGGCGGCAATGATCTGCCGGTGCCCTTTGATGACCCGATCTTCCTGCCCTATGACTGGGGCTATTTCGCCTTTGTCTATGACAACACCAAACTGGCCACCCCGCCCGGCAGTTTTGAGGCTTTGGCCGCGTCTGATCTGAAAATCGTGATCCAGGACCCGCGCTCCTCTACCCCCGGCCTTGGGCTTTTGCTATGGGTCAAGGCGGCATATGGCGATCGCGCGCCCAAGATCTGGGCCGCGTTGGCCGATAATATCGTCACCGTGACTCCCGGCTGGTCCGAGGCGTATGGCATGTTCACTGCGGGCGAGGCGGATATGGTGCTGTCCTACACCACCTCGCCCGCCTATCATCTGATCGCCGAGGAGGATGCGAGCAAATCCGCCGCGGCCTTTGACGAAGGCCATTACATGCAGGTCGAAGTGGCGGGCAAACTGGCCGCCGCGCCGCAACCGGAACTGGCCGACCAATTCCTTGCATTCATGGCAAGCGAGGCCTTCCAATCGGTGATTCCGACGACGAACTGGATGTATCCGGCACATATGCCGGAGGCGGGTCTGCCCGAAGGGTTTGACCAGATGATCGCCCCCGCGACATCCCTGTTGATGTCGGCAGAAGACGCACAGGCCGCGCACAAAGCCGCGCTGGACGAATGGCTGACCGCGCTCTCACGCTAAGCGCGGCAGGGCTGGCGGCGGCGTTGTTTGCGCTGCTGCTGGTTCCGCTGGCGGCATTGGGCCTGTCGTTTGACGGGCTGACCCTTGGCGCGGCCGAGGCTGCGGCGCTGCGCTTTACGCTGTGGCAGGCCACGCTGTCGGCGCTGATCTCGGTCGCACTGGCGGTGCCGGTGGCGCGGGCCTTGGCGCGGCGGCGGTTTCGGGGGCGGGGGGTGCTGATTTCCACCCTTGGTGCGCCGTTCATTCTGCCGGTGATCGTGGCGGTGCTGGGGCTATTGGCGGTGTTCGGGCGCGCGGGTTGGGTGAATGCTGGACTTGCTGCGCTGGGCCTGCCGGGCTTTACGATTTACGGGCTGCAAGGCGTTGTTCTGGCGCATGTGTTTTTCAACATGCCGCTGGCGGTGCGGATGGTTCTGCACGGCTGGCAAGCCATACCAGCAGAGCGGTTCCGCCTTGCGCAAAGCCTCGGGTTCTCGCCTGCCGATACGTTCCGGCATCTGGAATGGCCGATGCTGCGGGCGGTGCTGCCCGGCGCCGCCTTGGTGATCTTTGTGATCTGCCTGACCAGCTTTGCCGTGGCATTGACCCTTGGCGGCGGGCCGCGCGCCACGACGATTGAACTGGCGATCTATCAGGCGCTGCGCTTTGATTTTGATCTGCCAACGGCGGCGCGCTTGTCTTTGCTGCAATTTGCGCTTTGTGCTGCGGCCTATCTGGTGGCGACGCGGCTCACGCTGCCATCGAGTTTTGGCGCGGGACATGGGCGCGAGGGTGGACCGCCTGCGCCGACGGGCTGGCGGAAAGGCGCAGACGTTGCCGCGATTTTGCTGGCCGCTGCTTTCATCGCGCTCCCCTTGTTTGCGGTGCTGCTCGCAGGGGTGCCGGGCCTTGTCGATCTGCCTGTGCAGGTCTGGCAGGCTGCAATTCGCTCGCTCGGGGTAGCGCTGGTTTCAACCTGTCTGAGCATTGCGGCGGCGCTGCTGCTGGCATTGGCTGCGGCGCGGGGGCGGGGCTGGCCTGCGCTGGCGGCCACCTTGCCGCTTGCGGCCTCCAGCCTTGTGCTTGGCACCGGCTTGTTCTTGCTGCTGCAACCGTTTTTCCGGCCCTCCAGCCTCGCTTTGCCGGTGACAGTGGTGATCAACGCGGCGCTGGCGCTGCCCTTCGCCTTTCGCATTCTGGCCCCCGAAGCGCGCAGCCTTTACAGCGATTACCATCGGCTCAGCCTATCACTCGGGTTGACCCCATGGGCGCGGGCGCGCTGGATTGTCTTGCCACGGCTTGCGCGCCCGATGGGCTTTGCGGCGGGGCTTGTCGCGGCGCTGTCGATGGGCGACCTTGGGGTGATCGCGCTGTTCGCGGGTGAGACAGAGGCAACCTTGCCGCTGCTCGTGCAACGCTTGATGGGGGCCTACCGGATGGAGACAGCGGCGAGCGCTGCCCTGCTGCTGGTTGCTCTTTCCTTTGCCCTGTTCTGGGCCTTTGACCAATGGGGCCGCCGCCATGCTGAAACTTGAGACCCTGACCCTGACGCAAGGGACGTTTCGTCTGACCGCCGATTGGCAGGTCGCGCAAGGTGCCAGACTTGCGCTGGTCGGGCCGTCTGGTGCGGGGAAATCCACGCTGCTCTCCGCGATTGGTGGCTTTTTGCGGCCCACCTCGGGCCGCGTTTTGTGGGATGGAACGGACCTGACGCCAAAAGACCCCGGCGCGCGACCGATCACCACCTTGTTCCAGGATCAGAACCTGTTCCCGCACCTGACCATCGCGCAGAACCTCGGGCTTGGTATTTCGCCGAGTTTGCGGCTGACCAAGGCCGATCATGCGCGGATCGAGGCCGCGCTGGACCAGACCGGCCTTGCCGGCTTCGGCCCCCGCAAACCCGCGGCTTTGTCGGGCGGGCAACAAAGCCGCGCCGCGCTTGCCCGTGCCTTGCTGCGCGACAAGCCCTTGTTGTTGCTGGATGAACCTTTTGCAGCCCTTGGCCCCGCGCTGAAGGTCGAGATGTTGGGGCTGGTAACCGACCTTGCCGAGCGGAGCGGTGCCACGGTTCTGATGGTGACACATGACCCGCAAGATGCCCGTCGCTTTGCCCCCTTGACCTGCCTTGTCGCGAATGGTGTTGCCTATGCGCCGCAGCCGACCAATGACCTGCTCGACAACCCGCCGCCCGCGCTTGCCGCCTATCTGGGTTAAGGCCGGTCGCAGCGGCCTATTGCTCCGGAAAGCGCCAGTTGCGGGCCTCTAGCGCAATGGCGCCAGCCGTTTCGAGAAGCTGCGGGGTCAATTTCTCCAACTGGGCCAGATTTGTTCGCATCAGGGTCGAGGTGACCGAAATCGCCCCAATGGCGCGGCCCTGCTCTGTCAGCACCGGCACAGCGACACAGATGATGCCCGGTTCATGCTCTTCCCGGTCAAAGCCGTAGCCACGCTCACGGATAGCAGCCAGTTCTGCGCAAAGGTCTTCGCGGTTTGTGTAGGTGTGGGGCGTGAAGCGGTGAAAGCTTTGCCGGACAAGCGCTTGTTCCAGCGCGTCCGCCGTCAGATAGGCCAGCATCACCTTGCCCACCCCCGTGCAATAGGCCGGACCGACCTTGCCTGCCGAGGAGAACATTTCGACCGCATGGGCGGGCTGGCGTTTATCGACATAAAGCACCTGACCCTGATCGAGTTGCGCCAGATGGATAACTTCGCCAAGACTGTCGGCAAGCCTGTCCAGATGCGGGCGGGCCAAGGGTGCGAGGCTGGATTGCGCCCAGGCCGAATGCGCAAGCCGGACCAGTCGCATGCCCAGGCTATAGGTCTGTTGCGTCGCATCATAGCGCAGCATGTTCTGATGCGTCAGCGTTTGCAGGAACCGGTAGAGCGTGGCCTTGGGATAGGGCGATGCCGCGAGCAATTCGGTAAAGCGCACCGGGCCGCCGACGTTGGCGACCATATCCAGAACGTCCAATGCCTTGCCAACAGTTCCGTCGCCTGTTGCATCCGCCGGGGTTTTTGCCGCTTTTGCCAAAGTCTGCTTCCCTTATCCATCGGTTGACAGAATAGCGGCATTTGGGCATATTTCAATATTCAAAACCAAGTTTCATATAGTGGAACGAAGGGGCGGCTTGTTTGCCTGCACATAGCTATCGTATCGGAGCCTTAGATGACAGCAACCTATCCAGACCTTGACGGCGCGTCTGTCTTTATTACGGGGGGCGGTTCCGGCATCGGGGCGGCCCTGACCGAAGGCTTCTTGCGCCAAGGGGCGAAGGTTGCCTTTGTACAACGCTCGGACGCCAGTGCTTTCGTCGAGGAAATGGCGCAGACCACTGGACGGCGGCCTTTGTTCATCCAATGCGACATCACGGATATTCCGGCCCTGCAGGCCGCGATCGAGCAAGCCGCAGCGGCGCATGGGCCGATCACCACGCTGGTCAACAACGCCGCCAATGACAAACGCCATAGCACTGCCGAGGTGACCGAAGCGTTCTGGACCTGGATGATGGATATCAACCTCAAGGCCTATTTCTTCACCGCGCAGGCGGTGGCGGCAGGGATGAAAGCCGCAGGCGGTGGGTCGATCATCAACTTCTCGTCCATCAGTTACATGATGGGGAATGCGGGCTATCCGCTGTATACGGCGGCAAATTCCGCGATCAATGGCATGACCCGCAGCCTTGCGCGGGAGTTTGGTCCCGACCGTATCCGCGTCAATGCTCTGGCACCGGGGTGGGTGCTGACGCAGAAGCAAAAAGATCTCTGGGTCACGCCGGAAGGTCTTGCCGCGCATCTGGAACGGCAATGCCTGAAGGATACGCTGGCCCCCGAAGATATTCTGGGCGGCGTGTTGTTCCTTGCCTCTTCCGCGTCGAAAATGATGACAGGGCAGGCCCTGGTGATTGACGGCGGCGTGGTGGTGACTGGATGACACAGGCCATAGCTTTGCCCCGTTCACCCGACTGGATCGCCGTCGATTGGGGTACGACCCATTTGCGGGCGACGGCAATGGGGGCGGCTGGCCCCTTGGCGCAGGCGCAATCTGCCGATGGGATGGGGGCGCTGAAACCCGAGCAGTTCGAAGCGGCCTTGCTGGCGCTGATCGGCCCTTGGCTGGTTGATAACCGTACGACCCCTGTCCTTGCCTGCGGAATGGTCGGCGCGCGCCAGGGCTGGGTCGAGGCGAGATATCGCAAGGTGCCTTGCACGCCCGTCGCCGCCGAGGCGCTGACCCGTGTTGCCACGAAAGATGGCCGGATCGCGGTGCATATCGCCCCCGGCCTGAGCCAGGAATCCCCCGCAGATGTGATGCGCGGCGAGGAAACGCAGATCGCGGGCGCATTGGCGCTGATGCCGGATTTCGATGGCGTGTTCTGTTTGCCCGGAACCCATTCCAAATGGGTCCATGTCAGCGCTGGCGAAGTGGTGAGTTTTCAGACTTTCATGACGGGAGAGTTGTTTGCCCTGCTGTCCGCGCAATCGGTTCTGCGCCATTCCATCGCGCCGGACGGCTTTGATGCCGAGGCGTTTGACGCGGCTCTGTCCGATGCGCAATCCCGCCCTGAACGGATTGCGGCGCGGCTGTTCACCCTGCGCGCGGAAAGTCTGCTGGCAGATACTTCGGCTATCGCAGCGCGCAGCCGCCTTTCGGGTTTGCTGATCGGGATCGAACTGGCGGCGGCAAAGCCCTATTGGCTCGGCCAGCCCGTGACGCTGATCGGTGCCGAAACCCTGTGTGAGACCTATGCCCGCGCATTGCGCGCCCAAGGTCTTGCGCCCAAGATCCTTCCTGCCGCCGATTGCACGCTTGCCGGACTCTCCAGATTGAAAGGTGCCTTATGACCCGCCCCATCATCGCCATTCTGCGCGGGATCACGCCCGCCGAGGCCCTGCCGATTACCCAAGCCCTGATTGATGCCGGGCTGACCGCGATCGAAGTGCCGCTGAACTCGCCCGATCCTTATGACTCGATCGCGGCGATGGTGCGCGAGTTCGGTGGGCGGGCACTCATCGGGGCCGGTACTGTTCTGACGGTGGATCAGGTTGCCAAAGTCGCGGAGGTTGGCGGCAAACTGGTGGTTTCGCCCAATACTGATACCGCTGTGATCCGTGCCACGATTGCGGCGGGGATGCAAAGCTGGCCGGGGGCGCTGACGCCGAGTGAGTGTTTCGCGGCACTTGCGGCGGGGGCGACCGGGCTCAAGATTTTTCCGGCATCGGTGATCGGACCGTCAGGCGTTAAGGCCATGCGCGCCGTGCTGCCGCCGCAGACAAAGGTCTATGCCGTGGGCGGGGCAGGGCTGTCGAATATGGCGCAATGGCGGGATGCGGGGGCGAACGGCTTTGGCATCGGTTCGGCGCTCTATGTTCCAGGAATGTCTGTGGCCGAGGTTTCAACCCGCGCGCGCGCCTTGGCGGCGGCATGGGATGCCTTGGGGTGAGCATATTCGACACCCGCATCTGTGCTTTGGGTGAAGGCCCGTTATGGCACCCGTTGCGCCAGCAGCTTTTCTGGTTCGATATACTGGGCAAACAGTTGATGTCCCTGTCCGATGCGGGGCCGGAGGCATGGCATTTCGACGAGATGGTTTCTGCGGCGGGCTGGATCGACCATGACAGCTTGCTGATTGCTTCGGAAACCGCGCTGTCACGGTTTCACCTTGTCAGCCATGCCTGCGAGACGGTCGCCGCCCTGGAGCCGGATAATCCGGTCACAAGGTCCAATGATGGCCGCGCCGACCCTTGGGGCGGATTCTGGATCGGCACGATGGGCAAAGGCGCGGGCGGCAAAGGGACCGAGCGCGGCGCGGGCAGCATCCATCGGCTCTACAAGGGCGAATTGCGGGTGTTGTTCCGCGGGCTGACAACCCCGAATGCGATCTGTTTTGCACCCGACGGCGGTTTTGCCTATTTCGCGGATACCCCCACCCAAATCGTGAGCCGCGTCGCGCTGGATAGCCAAGGTTGGCCCGCCACCGCGCCGGAGCCCTTCATCGACCTACGAGACCAAGGGCTGAAGCCTGACGGCGCGGTTACGGATGCGCTAGGCAATCTATGGATTGCCCTTTGGGGGGCTGCCCGGGTTGCGGTATTCGCGCCGGACGGCAAGCGGTTGGGGCATCACCCCTTTCCGGCACCCCATGTCACCTGCCCTGCTTTTGCGGGCCGCACGCTTTATGTCACCTCTGCCACGCAA
>JBFHGI010000113.1:0-6859 GCA_041583175.1 Pseudorhodobacter sp.
ACCGCCGGCCCCTCCACCAGTAGAAGCCGCAATCGCCCCGCCAGCTGCATCGCGCGGAAATAGGCCTTCGCCCCTTGCAACAAGGCCTGAACTGGGGTTACCGCCTCGACAGTGTTTTCCTCGATCTCCCGCGCGACCTCTGCCGCTTCGGCCTCCACCACCGCCTGAAACACGGCCAGTTTGTCCTTGTAGTGGTGGTAAAGCGCGCCGCGGGTCAGCCCGGCCCGTTCCGCCAGTTCCGGCGTTCCCGTCCCTCCAAATCCCTTCTCGCAAAACAACGCGCGTGCTGCCGCGATCAGTGCCTCGCGGGTTTCCTGACTCCGGTCACTATTGGAACGTCTTGCTTGCATACATACAGCCTGCATGTTAATTCTGAATTTACAAACAGTCTGTATGTTTCTTCGAAAGGATGCAAGCGATGAAGATCACGCAATACTATCCGGTCCTGATGGTACAGGACGTACCGGCCAGCAGCGCCTTTTATCAAACCTATCTCGGGTTCCGCTGCCTCTTTGAAAGCGATTGGTATGTGCATCTGCAATCGGCGCAGGATGAAACCGTCAATCTGGCGATTCTCGACGGTGACCATGACACCATTCCGGCACCTGCGCGTGGGCGGGTTTCGGGCATGTTGCTGAATTTCGAAGTGACGGATGTGGACGCGCTCTATGCGGATTTCAAAGCCCGGGGCCTGCCGATTCTACAGCCGCTTCGGGATGAGCCGTTCGGCCAGCGCCATTTCATCACCCGCGACCCCAACGGTGTTTTGATCGACCTGGTCAAACCCATCCCGCCCAGCGCGGAATTTCTTGCCGGATTTGCAGCCGAGGCTTTGCCGCAATAAAAAACCCGGCCCGAAGCACTCCTTCGGACCGGGCTGGTTTGAAGCTATGGAAAGGGGTTAGTGAACCACCGCTTCCACAGGCTTTTCGCGTTTGGAGGCGCTGACGCGATCCCCGATCAGCAAGCCGTCAGCACTGGCCGAAACCGCAATCGTGCTGCCGTCCATCACGTCACCGGCCAGAATCATCTCGGCCAGCGGGTCTTGCAGGCTGCGCTGGATCACACGCTTCAAAGGCCGCGCGCCGAACACAGGGTCATAGCCTTCATCGGCCAGCCATTGCAGCGCATCCTTATCCAGATCCAGCGTGATTTTGCGACCAGCAAGGCGACGCTCCAGCCGCTTGAGCTGAATGGTCACAATGCCCGCCATATCCTCGCGTGCCAGACGGTCGAAGATGATCGTCTCATCCAGACGGTTCAGGAATTCGGGGCGGAAATGCGCCCGCACCGCTTCCATCACCTGCGCCCGTGCCGGGGCCGGATCGGCGCCATCCGGCAGCTGGCTCAGCGCCACAGCCCCAAGGTTCGACGTCAGGATGATCAGCGTCTGCTTGAAGTCCACGGTGCGGCCCTGACCATCGGTCAGCACGCCATCATCCAGCACTTGCAGCAGCACGTTGAACACATCCGGATGCGCCTTTTCGACCTCATCGAACAGCACCACCTGATAGGGGCGGCGGCGCACGGCTTCAGTCAACACCCCGCCTTCGTCATAGCCAACATAGCCCGGAGGCGCGTCGATTAGCCGGCTGACGGCATGTTTCTCCATGAATTCACTCATGTCGATCCGCACCATCGCCTGATCATCGTCGAACAGATATTCGGCGACCGCTTTAGTCAGTTCGGTTTTACCCACGCCGGTTGGCCCAAGGAACAGGAACGAACCCAATGGCCGGTTCTCATCATTCAGCCCGGCCCGCGCACGGCGCACCGAATTGGCCACCGCTTTAAGCGCCTGCCGCTGGCCGATCACGCGCTTGCCCAGTTCCTCTTCCATCTTCAGCAGCTTTTCACGCTCCCCTTCCAGCATCTTGGTCGTGGGAATACCGGTCCAGCGTTCCACCACCTCGGCGATCTGCTCGGGGCGCACGGCCTCGGACACCAGAGCATCCGAATCCAACCCTTCGCTTTCGGCAAGCTGCCGTTCAAGCTGCGGGATGATGCCATAGGAAAGCTCGCCGGCCTTGGCCAGATTGCCCTCGCGCTTGGCGACATCCAGATCGGCCCGCGCACGGTCCAGCTTTTCCTTCAGCTCACGCCCCGATTCCAGCTTGTCACGCTCGGCCTGCCATTTCGCCGTCATGCTGTCGGACCGTTCCATCAGATCGGCCAGTTCCTTTTCCAGCTTTTCCAAACGGTCCTTCGATGCCGCATCGTCTTCTTTCTTCAAGGCCTCGGCCTCGATCTGCAACTGCAAGATCTGGCGGTCCAGCGCATCGAGTTCCTCGGGCTTGCTGTCCACTTCCATCCGCAGGCGGGATGCGGCCTCATCCATCAGGTCAATCGCCTTATCCGGCAAGAACCGGTCGGTGATATAACGGTGCGACAGGGTCGCCGCCGCGACCAGCGCCGAGTCCGAAATGCGCACGCCGTGGTGCATTTCATACTTGTCCTTGATCCCGCGCAGGATAGAGATCGTATCCTCCACCGTCGGCTCCTCGACCATCACAGGCTGGAATCGGCGGGCAAGGGCTGCGTCTTTTTCCACATATTTGCGGTATTCGTCCAAGGTCGTCGCACCCACGCAATGCAATTCACCCCGCGCAAGCGCCGGCTTGATGAGGTTAGCAGCATCCATCGCACCATCGGCCTTGCCCGCGCCAACCAGCGTGTGCATCTCGTCGATGAACAGGATGATCTCACCCGCAGCGGATTCGATTTCCTTGAGGATCGCTTTCAGACGCTCTTCAAACTCACCGCGATATTTGGCGCCCGCAATCAGCGCCCCCATATCCAGCGCCAACAGCTTCTTGTTGCGCAGGGATTCCGGCACATCGCCATCGACGATGCGCAGGGCCAGCCCTTCGGCAATCGCGGTTTTACCCACGCCCGGTTCCCCGATCAGCACAGGGTTGTTCTTGGTCCGGCGCGACAGCACCTGCATCGCACGGCGGATCTCCTCATCCCGGCCGATGATCGGGTCAATCTTGCCCTGCTCGGCGGCCTCGGTCAGGTCGCGCGCATATTTCGACAGCGCCTCATAAGTATCCTCGGCGCTGGCTGTATCGGCGGTGCGGCCCTTGCGGATGTCATTGATCGCCGCGTTCAGGCTCTGGGCGTTCACCTTGCCTGCCGTCAGCGCGTCCTTGGCATTGGTATTCGTCATCGCAAGCGCGACCAGAATCCGTTCGACCGGAACAAAGCTGTCGCCCGCTTTCTTGGCGACCTTCTCGGCCTCGTCCAGCACCCGCGCCGTAGCCGGGTCCATATAGGGCTGGGCATCGCCCGACACCTTGGACATCTTGCCCATGGCAAGGTCCAGCGCCTGCACCACAAGCGCAGGGTCACCACCCGCACGGCGGATCAGGTTGGCCGACATGCCTTGATCATCATCCATCAAGGCTTTCAGCAGATGTTCGGGGGCAAGCCGTTGGTGGCTTTCGCGCATCGCGATGGTTTGGGCGGCCTGCAGGAAACCACGCGACCGTTCCGTGAACTTTTCCAGGTTCATGGGTATTCTCCTTTTCATTAAGCGCCCGCCTTTTGGAATGCCCTGTTGCGGCACATCCCATCTTCGGGCCTCAGGGTAAATTTGGGGGTGCCTTCGCGGGCTTTCAAGCGTTTGTGAAGCATAGTCCCCTAAAAAACCGGAAACCGAATCTTCATTTCTGCGTTGTTAAGTGATGAAGCCGAGTCTTCGGCAATCTGGTTTGGAAGGAGTCTCCTATGGCAACCTCTGCCACACGCATTGCCTATGTCGTCTATGATGCCGCCCGCCGCCATTTCGAAGCCGCGGTCGAATTTTTCACCCCCGGCCTTCCTGTTCCCTTGCGGGTCGGCGTCACCATGCCCGCCGCACAGACCATCGGGCATCAGGCCTTGGTGAAAGGCCTCGTTCGCGCGGCAGAGCGGGAAGTGTTGCGCTAGCGGCTCCCGGCAGACCCGGGCAACGACGGCATGGTCAGGCAGCCTCGCACTCCGCCTCACCACTGCGGTCCCTCTGCTTGCCTGTAACTTGCGCGACAACCATCACGCCAAGCACATCCTCTCCCCGGTCACGGCGCAGGGTAACGGGGTCAAGCGTTGCATCCGCCATGCCCGCAGCCACCAGCAAGTCGCGCAGATAGCGCAGGCTATGGGCATAGCGGCGCGAAGGGCGCAGCAGGACAGGCTCCGGCCCTGCATGGGTTTCGCAGGAAAAGGCGAGCACCGCACCGGGGCGCAGCGCACCGGCGGCCCAACTGATGATGGCCTCCAAAGCCCCCAGATACATGAACACCTCCGCCGCAACGATCAGATCATACCTCGGCCCTTCCGGCGCGAGCGTGTTGAGATCGCGGCAGGCGAGCAGATCGTAGAGTCCCTTGGCCTGCGCTTCTGCCAACATGCCTTCGGAAATATCCCAACCCGTCAGATATGCGCAGCGCCCGCGCAGTTCCGCCCCCATCAACCCCGTACCGCAACCAAGGTCGAGCGCCTCGGCATAGGTCCGGTCCGGCAAGGCAGCGGCCAGCTTTTGCGGCAAACGGTAGTGCAAGCGATCCACCAGACTGGCGTCGAAATCCGGGGCGTATTGGTCAAACAGCGCCGCGACAAAGGCAGCGGGCATCGCCTCGGTCAAAGGGGTCTGGCGCAGAAGGTCAAGCCGCAGGGTCGCGCCCAGCCGGTCGGCAGGGTCCAACGCCAGGGCCTGCGCAAAGGCCTCTTTTGCCTGATCCGCCCTGCCCGCTTCCTCCGCCAATTCGCCCAAACGGAACCAACCAGCGGCCCATAGCGGTGCCAAAGCCAAAGCGTCCGCCATCAAATCGGCGGCGGCCCCCAAATCCCCCGAAGCTGCCAGCATATCGGCATAACCAGCACGACGATCCGCCAGAAGATCGCCTGAAAAACACAGGATCGGAGTCATTATTCACCAAGGGCAAGGAAGGGCCGGAACGCGCTGGAAATCTCGCCAAATCAGCGCAGTGTCAAGGGGCCGGAGAGGAGGCCCCTACTCCCGCTTCTTCGGCGTCAGCAGTTTTTGCGGCCGCACGGATTCTGCCGCTTTGAACAGGCTGAAGGTTTGGTTCACATAGTTCACCGCGCCCGAGATTTTTTCCATATAAGCATCCAGCGCCTCGGTCCGCTCCGCCTCCACCAGTTGCACGGGGCGGTCGGGGCTGTTCGCCTCGAACTGGCAATAAAACAGGGGCTCCCCCCGCCGCAAAATCAGGTCTTTGCTCGGGTCGTGCCATTCAAAGGCCCACATCAGCGGGCGCGGCCAGAGGTTGACAGGGAAACGCCCGCCAAAAATCGTACCCGGCAACGGGTCGGGGCGATAATGCGCAAAGGTGCCCAGCTGCGTCAGATAGACGGTTTCATCCGCGATAAAGCAGTAAGGCAGCATCAACTGCACCGTCGGACGATCGGGAAAGCGCCATTCGGCCTCGTTCACCATCACCAGAACTTCCGACAGCTTGTTGGAGCGGATGGAAGAAGACACGCCCGCGCGGTTGACCAGATGGGCCTTGCCCTTTTCGTCACGGCCAAAACCGATATGCAGGTCGAACGGGCATTTCACCACGAAATAGCGGCTTTCCATCTGGATCACGGCGGGGCAACGGCTGGCAGATTTGGAATGCGTCTTGTTGGTCTGCCGCACCGTCAACCGCTCTGGCGGGTCGTACAGAATGGCGCCCTTGTCTTTGGTCAGAAACCAGCCGACCGTCACGGGGCCAGAGGCGGGGCCGTCTTCCGGGCGCTCGAACTCAAGATTGATCTGCATTTGCGGCCCCTTACGAATTACGCTGCCCGGCTATTCGGGGCGATTGAATCGTGACAGCCCCGCGCTGTCAATGCACCGCGCTTGACAGGCGGTGCAATAGCGCCCATCACGCAGCCGTTTGCGCAACAAAAGGGGTTTGAAATGGCAGATGATCGGTTGATCGTGGCACTGGACGTGCCGAACGTGGTGCAGGGCATGGAAATCGCCCGCAAAATCGGGGATGCCGTTTCCTTTTACAAGATCGGATTGGGGATGCTGACAGGCGGCGGCCTCGCGCTCGCCAACGAGTTGAAGCAAGAACACGGCAAGCGCATTTTTCTGGACATGAAGTTCTTTGACATCGGCGCGACGGTGGAGGCAGCCGTGCGTGGCATAGCCCAGTTCGATCTGGATTTCCTGACCGTCCACGGCGATCCGCAAGTGGTGCGCGCCGCCAAACAAGGCGCTGCGGGCAGCAATCTGAAAATTCTGGGGGTCACAGTGCTGACATCCCTGGACCGCGCCGATCTGGATGCGAACCTCATCAAAGCCGGCGATCTGGCCGAGATCACACTGGAGCGCGCCAACAACGCGCTGGAAGCCGGTGCCGATGGCGTGATTGCCAGCCCGCATGAGGCCGCGATGATCCGCGCTTTGCCGATTGCCGAAGGGCGGTTGATCGTCACCCCCGGCGTGCGGCCGACAGGCTCCCCCAACGACGACCAGAAGCGCGTCGCCACGCCCGCCAGCGCGATTGCGGCAGGGGCAGACCATATCGTCATCGGTCGCCCGATCTGGCAGCACGCCGATCCGCGCCTCGCCGCACAGGTTGTCACGGGCGAATTGCCGCCGCTTTAAGGCACGCCTGCGGTATTGCCGCGATTTGGAGCCCCCTTGGCGCAGGATTTTTAGCCCGTTTTGCGCCAAGCCTTGAAGGATCGATAAGAAAATCCGGCGATTCTGTCGAAAAACCAAGGCGACAGATGCTTGCAGCCCCCAGATCCGCTCCTTATATACGCTCGGTAGCCGGAAAAGGCGGCCGTGCCTAGCCGTCTACAACTGGGATCGGGGATCAGGGGCCATAACGGGCCTGACCCCCATAACATCGCCGAA
>JBFHGI010000114.1:0-6834 GCA_041583175.1 Pseudorhodobacter sp.
CCTTGCCTTTCGAGACCACGCACAGCCGGTCTGGCCGCAGGCGCAGCGCCTCAATCGGCCCGCCTGCATCCAGAACCACAAGGCTTGCCTGTGCGCCCACTTTCAGGCCGTAACCGTCAAGGTTCAGAAGGGCCGCATTCTGCGTCGTCACCATATCGAAACAACGCGCCATTTCCTGCGGCGATGTCATCTGCGCGACATGCAGGCCCATGAAGGCCACATCCAGCATATCGGCCGTGCCAAGGCTATACCACGGGTCCAGCACGCAATCCTGCCCCCAGCCGACGGTGATGCCATGCGCCTGCATTTCCTTCACCCGTGTCAGGCCCCGGCGCTGGGGGTAAGTGTCGTGTCGCCCTTGAAGGGTAATGTTTATCAACGGATTGGGTATCGCGCACATGCCGCTTTCCGCCATCAGGGGCAGCAGTTTCGACACATAATAATTGTCCATCGAATGCATCGAGGTCAGATGACTGCCCGCTGCCCTACTCCCAAGGCCGTGCCGCGTCACCTCCATCGCCAAGGTTTCGACATGGCGTGACAGCGGGTCGTCGGTTTCGTCGCAATGCAGGTCCAGCATCAGGCCCCTTTCGGCTGCGATGCGGGCAAGATCGGTGACCGAGGCCGCGCCATCGGCCATCGTCCGTTCGAAATGCGGGATGCCGCCCACCACATCCACGCCCATGTCCAAGGCGCGGATCAGGTTCTCGCGCCCGGTTTTGGTGCGGTAGAGCCCGTCTTGCGGGAAGGCGACGAGCTGCAGGTCCAGATAGGGGGCGACGCGGGCCTTGACCTCCAGCATCGCCTCCACCCCCCGCAGGTGATCCGGCGTGGTGTCCACATGGCTGCGGACCGCCAGCAGGCCCATCGACACCGCCCAATCGCAATACTCCACCGCGCGGGCGATCATCTCGTCCACCGTGGCAAGGTCGCGCAGCTCCCCCCACAGGTCGATGCCTTCCAGAAGCGTGCCCGAAGCGTTCAGCCGTGGCGTGCCATAAGACAGGGTGGCATCCATGTGGAAATGGGGATCGACAAAGGGCGGGCTGACCAGATCTCCTGTCGCGTCAATGGTTTGTGCGGCATTCTCCGGCAGGTCCCCCATCGCTGTGATGCGGTCGCCGGTGATGCCGATATCGGCGCGGGTGCCATCGGGCAAGGTGCCCCCTTTGACAAGCAGATCGAACATCAGCGTTCCCCTTTGTTGAACGGAACCATCAGCGCGGCAGGCACCTGTGCGCGGCGCGACATGAGGATCAAGGCCAGAATGGACAGGATGTAAGGCGCCATCAGGAACACCTGATAGGGCACAATCTGCCCGATGGGCGTTTGCTGCAAACGGATTTGCAGCGCGTCGAACCCTGCAAAGAGCAACGCGCCCAGCATCGCTTTGCCCGGCTTCCACGCGCCAAACACCACCAGCGCGATACAAATCCAGCCCCGCCCGTTGACCATCTCGAAAAAGAAGCTGGAGAAGGCCGAAAGCGTCAGGAATGACCCGCCCACCGCCATAAGGCCCGAGCCGACAATCACCGCCCCCATCCGCAGCCCCGTTACCGAAAGCCCCTGTGCGGCCACGGCTTGCGGGCTTTCCCCTGCCGCCCGGATGGCAAGGCCAAGGGGGGTGCGGTAAAGCGTGAGGGCGGTCAGCCCCACAACCGCGAAGGCAGCATAGGTAAGTGGGGTTTGTGCAAACAGGGCTGGGCCGAGTAATGGAATATCAGCGAGATAGGGGATTTCCAGCGCTTGAAAAGGTTCGATTTTTGGCGGGCTGGTCACTTCGGGCAAGATCAGCCGATAGGCGAAATAGCTGGTCGAAGTGGCCAGAAGCGTGACGCCCAGCCCGACAACATGCTGGCTGAGCCCGAAAGGGACTGTCAGCGTTGCATGCAGCAGGCCGAAAAGCATCCCCGCCAGCATCGCCACCGCCACGCCGCCCCAAAGGCCCATGCCCAGATAGACCGCCATCCAGCCCGAAAACGCGCCGATGACCATGATCCCTTCGATCCCGAGGTTGAGCACGCCCGCGCGTTCACAAATCAACTCTCCCATCGTGGCAAAGATCAGCGGGGAGGCGATGCGCACGGCGGCTGCCCAGAAGCTTGCGGTCAGCAGAATGTCGAACAACACGCTCATCCCCGCACCACGCGGAATTTGGTCAGGCCGATCGCCAGCACCATCAACAGCAGCGCAGTGGCCAGAAGCATATCCGCGATATAGGTCGGCACGCCGGCGGCGCGGCTCATACTATCGGCACCGACAAAGATGCCGGCAACGAAGATCGCTGTTACGACAACGCCCAAAGGGTGCAAAAGTGCGAGCATGGCGACGATGATCCCTGTATAGCCAAAGCCGGGCGACAGATCGAGGCTCAGGTGTCCTTTGAGGCCTGCAACCTCGGAAAATCCGGCCAAGGCGGCCAGACCGCCCGACAAAAGCGCGGTTTTCACCAGCACCAGATTGACCGGAATACCCGCAAAGCGCGCGGCCTGGCTGTTCAACCCAACCGCCCGCATTTCATAGCCAAGCGTCGTGCGGGTTTGGACAAACCACACCACCCCTGCCGCGATCAGTGCCAGACCAAAGCCCCAATGCAGCCGCAGCCCCGTCGCGATGCGAGGCAAACGCAGCGCCTTGTCCAATGGCGCGGATTTCGGCCAGCCCATGCCCATCGGATCTTTCATCGGGCCTTCGAGCAGGTAGGACACCAGCAACAGCATGATAAAGTTGAACAAAAGCGTTGTGACAACCTCATCCACGCCAAAGCGGGTTTTCAGCATCACTGGACCAAGCAGGATCAGCGCCCCCGCCACCATCGCCGCCAACGCGACAACCGGCAGGGCAAATCCGCCCATGCCCGACAAGGCCGAAGTGCCGAGGACGACAGTGACAATCGCCCCGCCGTAAAGCTGCGCCTCGGCCCCGATGTTCCACAGTTTGGCACGAAAGGCGACAGCGATGGCCAAGCCCGTGAATATAAGCGGTGTGGCGCGGTTCAACGTCTCCAGCAGGGCGAATTTCGATCCGGCAGCGCCTTTGATCACCAGACCCAAGGTCAGCAACGGGTTCGCCCCCGCCAAGGCCGCCAGCAGCGAAGCCACAAGCACCGTCGCTGCCAGGGCAAGCGCCGGAAAGCCAAGGCTGCGGGCAAGGCCCGGATTGGCGATCGGTTCAAGCCGCATCAGCAAACCCCTGTCCCGCCATCCAGAGGCCAAGTTCTGCCGCTGATTGTTCGCCTCGTGCAAATTCGGGCGAAAGCCGTCCCTCGGAAATCACATGAATGACATCGGACAAACCCATGATTTCGTCAAGGTCTTCGGAAATAAGCAAAACCGCAGCTCCTGCATCGCGTGCCGCCAAAAGCCTGCTATGGACATATGTGATAGCCCCGATATCGAGACCGCGCACCGGCTGGTTGGCGAGGATGATCTTTGGCGAAAGTTCCAGCACGCGCCCGAGGATCAGCTTTTGCATGTTCCCGCCCGAAAGCTGGCGAATGGGACCCGACGGGCCGGGGCAGCGCACGTCATAGGTCGTAATCAGGTTGCGCGTATGGGCCTCGGCGGCCTGCCAATCCATGATGCCGTGCCTGCTGTAGGGCGCCTGGTTATAGGTTTCCAGAATGGCATTCTCGGTCAGTGAAAAATCGGCGATCGTACCGGTTTTGTGGCGGTCCTCGGGGATGCGGGCGATGCCGGAAGCCACCGCCGCGCGCGGCGTCCATTTGACCTGCGCGCCCGCCACGTCCAGGCTGCCCGATTGAAGCTGGGTCAGACCCGAAATCAGGTCCGACAGTGCCGATTGCCCGTTGCCCGACACGCCCGCAAGCCCGGTGATCTGGCCTGCGCGCAGCTCCAGCGACACCGATTTCAGGCCTGGCGCGGCCCCTTGGTTGCGGGTTGAGGCATCGCGCAGCGTCAACAACGCGGGGCCCGCAACAGCCGGGGCAACCGCAGGGGCCGAAACTTCGGCACCAACCATTAGTGCTGCAAGCGCATGTTTATCGGTTTCCGCCGTGGCGACCTCGCCCACCAAACGACCATGGCGCAACACCAGAACCCGAGAGGAAAGCGCCATAACCTCGTGCAACTTATGGGAAATAAAGATCACGGAGAGGCCGGTTTCAACTGCCCGGCGCAAAGTCTCGAACAGCGCATCGCTTTCTTGCGGGGTCAGCACGGCGGTCGGCTCGTCAAGGATCAGGATGCGGGCGTCACGGTAGAGCGCCTTGAGGATTTCAACCCGCTGACGCTCCCCCACCGTCAGGCTGCCGACAAGCGCATCGGGGTCCACGCCCAGCCCGAAATCGGCGGCCAGCCGCGCCAGCTTCGCCCGCGCCGTAACGCGCCCCAACCCCAAACGCCACAAGGGCGCAGTGCCGAGCTGGATGTTTTCCAACACGGTAAGGTTATCGGCCAAAGTGAAATGCTGGTGCACCATGCCGAGGCCCGCCGCCAGCGCGGCACGCGGGTTTCCGGGGGGAAGCGGCGCGCCAAAAGCCTCTACCGTGCCGTCATCGGCGGTGTATTGGCCAAAGAGAATGTTCATCAGCGTGGTCTTACCCGCCCCGTTTTCCCCAAGCAAAGCAATGACTTCACCGCGATGCAGCGTCAGGCTGATCGCGTCATTCGCGGTTAACGCGCCAAAGCGCTTGGTAATTCGGGAGAGGCGCAGAACAACCTCCTGCGCCTCCATTTTCCGGGTTGTCACGAGGCTGTCGGCTCCGCGTCATTGATTTCCACGGTGAAGGTGCCGGCTTTGATGGCAGCTTCCTGTTCGGCAACTTTCGCAATCGCGGCCTCGGGGATCTTGCCTTCGAATGTGCCCAGAGGCGCCAGGGAACAGCCGCCCTCTTTCATGAAGGAATAGGTGCCGTAATTGGCTGCCTTGAATTCCCCTGCCTGCACGGCCGCCACGGCGGCGTTGAAGGTCGGTTCAAAATGCCAGAGCGCCGAGGCGACCACGGTTTCGGGGTAATCGGCCTG
The DNA here is from genome assembly GCA_041583175.1 of Pseudorhodobacter sp. Classification (GTDB taxonomy): domain Bacteria; phylum Pseudomonadota; class Alphaproteobacteria; order Rhodobacterales; family Rhodobacteraceae; genus Pseudorhodobacter. The sequence goes on from JBFHGI010000114.1 coordinate 4,986, forward strand.
CGTGTCGATCACGTTGCCGATCGCCAGCACGCCCTTTTCCATCGCCGCATCCGACACGCCAAAGCGTTCGGCATAGAGCATATCGGCCCCGTTCTCGATCATCGCGAAGGCGGTTTCCTTGGCTTTCGGCGGATCGAACCATGAGCCGATGAAGCTGACCTGAAACTTGATCTCGGGGTTCATTTCGCGCGCGCCGGCCATGAAGGCGTTCATCAGGCGGTTCACTTCCGGAATGGGGAAGCCGCCGACCATGCCGATATTACCTTTTGTCATGGAACCCGCAATGATTCCGGATAGATAGCTGGCATCCTGAATGTAGTTATCGAACACCGCAAGGTTCGGCAGCGCATCATCCGGCATGAAGCTGGACCCCATGAGGAAGGCCACATCCGGGTAGTCGGCAGCCACTTCGCGGGCCTCTTGCTCTACCCCAAAGATCTCGCCCACGATCAGTTGCACACCGGCTTCGGCATATTCGCGCATCACGCGCGGATAATCGGTGTTGGAAGTATTCTCGGTATAGGTATAGTCCACCACCCCTGCAGCCTTCGCTGCCTCTGCCGCGATATGGATGCGGCTCACCCATTGCTGCTCCACCGGAACGGTATAGATGCCAGCCACTTTCAATGGCGTTTGTGCGCGCACGGTTGACGGTAGCAACCCGGCCCCGAGCACGGCCCCTGCCCCCATTAGTATGGCGCGGCGTGTCGGCGTATACTTCATGTTGTTCATTGCGTGTTCCGATCCCTGTTGCATGTTATATTTGACCACATGGTAAAGTGATTTCACGATTCGTCACAAGCATCGACATTGGAAAGCCGAAAACAAGCACCGAATTGCGCTTTGCTTGTCGTTGGGGCAGCCAAGGCCCGTTCTGCCCGAAATGTGACCAGAAAACAGGTGGTAAATTTTCCTCAACGTCGACTTGCAACACCCTTGAACCAAAGACTTTTGACGCTCGGGCGTGTGAAATACGCCGCAGGTTGTATCCAATGGTACAGTCTGCCCGAAAATTCGAAGATTATCGTTGCCCCAACTTCGGCTGTGCGGCTAGGGTGCAGGAGATTATTTTCCGCGCGCCAGCGCTGTCTCTAGAATTTACGGGTCCCGATATGAAAAACGCTGTCCAGTCTGCCGCCAATAAAGCCGATTTCAACAAGCAGGGCCAAAAATCGCGACGGGGCTTGTTACTGGCGAGCACGGCACTGGTCGCGGGGATCGCGATTGCCGGCGGAGCCAATGCGCAGGTCGTGTGGGATGGCGGCGCGGGCATTCAGACCTGGCAGAACAACCTGAACTGGGTTGACGATGTAGCGCCGGGCGCTGCGGACAACGTGGCACTGACCACCCCGGGGATTTCCGTTCAACCCACAATTGACGGGACCACCGTCAACATTGCCGGCCTGACCATGTCGACCGGCCAGATTGAAATCCGTACCTTTGGCGGCTCGAACAGCGCATTGAACGTGACGAATGGGATTGCCTTGTCGGGCGGTCTGATTTCTGTGCAGTCGGGCAACTCGCTTTCGGCCGCAACGATTGACATCACCGGCACCGGCGCAATTACGAACGCAGGAAGCGTCACCGGCGCTGTCTCGGTGACCGACGGCACCTTCACCAACAATGGCGGCACTTTGACGGGCGGCTTGACGCTGTCGGGGACAGGCACATTCCGCTCGGTCACGACCGGAACCATCGGCGATCTGACGATCACGGGCAGCGGCCCCGTGACCATTTCAGCGGGAGCCGGAGCGACGCTGACGCAAACTGGCACGCTTAACGCCGTTAGTTCGACGACCGTGAATTTCGGATCTTTGACGGATACTGGCACTGTTGGCTTCCATGCGAA
>JBFHGI010000115.1:0-6811 GCA_041583175.1 Pseudorhodobacter sp.
CGATGGTGATGGCCCTTGATCCGCATGGCGATATTGCCGGGCTTGCGTCCTCTCTTGGGGGGACCCTGCAAATGGTGACGGGGGGTGCTATGGTCATGGTGACCAGCCCGTTCTTTGATGGCACAGCCGTGCCGATGATCGCTGCAATTGCGCTTTGCGCGATGCTGTCTCTGGCGCTTGCCCTCCAGACCTTGCGGGTCATGAGACGCAACAGCGGGGGCGGTTCCGGTCTTCCGGCGCGGTAAGACGCAATGCCGGACCCTGTTCCGGGGCGGCTTGGTGAACGAATTGGTACAATTTCCCGCTGGAGCGAGAACTGGAAGAGGACTAAGGCAGATGGCATGACCATGCGCCTTGTTTCCCTTGCTGCAACCGTAGATCTGCCTTTCTGGCGGCGGCCCGTATTCTTGCTGTGCCTGATGGCAGCAGCGATGCCGGTGTCTTTTGCGACGTGGTCCGCGCTTCTGAATAATTTTGTGATCGAGGTTGCGGGCTTTACCGGTGTGGAAATCGGTTGGCTGCATACTGTGCGCGAGATACCGGGATTTCTGGCATTTGGCGTGATCGCGCTGTTGTTGGTGATGCGGGAGCAGGTATTGGCGCTGGTCTCGCTTTCGCTCTTGGGGGCGGCAACGGTTGTTACCGCGTGGTTTCCCAGTTTCGGCGGCTTGCTGGTTGTGACCATGCTGTCTTCTATCGGGTTTCACTTCTTCGAGACGATGAACCAAAGCCTGCAATTACAATGGATCGAGAAGAAACGCGCGCCGCAGGTGATCGGGTGGATCGTCGCCGTAGGGTCAGGCGCATCGCTGGTGGCTTACGGCCTGATCGTGCTGACGTGGAAACTGTTCGCGCTGGATTATAACACGGTCTTTATGACGGCGGGTCTGGTGACAATCGGGATCGCCACCTTCGCGTTTCTGGCTTTTCCACAGTTCGAGGCCCCGCATGCGCAAAACAAGCGTTTCGTGCTGCGGCGTCGCTATTGGCTTTATTACCTGCTGCAGTTCATGTCTGGCGCGCGGCGGCAAATTTTTGTGGTTTTCGCGGCTTTCATGATGGTGGAGCGCTACGGCCTTGATGTGCATGCGCTGACGGCTTTGTTTCTGTTCAACTTTCTGGCCAACATGATAATCGCCCCGATGGTGGGCGGTTGGATTGGCCGCTTTGGCGAGCGGCGGATGCTGTGGGTGGAATATGCCGGGCTGACGACGGTGTTTGTGGCCTATGGCTGTCTTTATGTCTTCGAATGGGACTGGATCGTGGCGGCCGGTCTGTATCTGTTGAACCATGTGTTCTTTTCGATGGCTTTCGCGATCAAGACCTATTTCCAGAAAATTGCGGACCCGGCCGATATAGCGCCGACGGCGGCGGTTGCCTTTACGATCAACCATATTGCTGCGGTGTTCTTGCCTGCGGCGCTGGGCTATCTTTGGATTTGGTCGCCGGGGGCGGTGTTCGTGCTGGCGGCTACTATGGCCTTTATCTCCATGCTGTTGTGCTTGTTGATCCCGCGGCATCCCGATATCGGCAATGAGACGGTATTCGCCGCGCGGCGCAGCCTTCGGCCCCAAGCGGCTTGACGTGCGGCAATGCGGGGGCTAGGCCGCAACGCATCATTATATGAGGTTTCGCCATGCCCACCTATACCGCCCTGACCACCTTGGAAGGCCAAGATGCCGCCGAAGCCCTGGCCGAAGCGATGGAGCGGATGGAGCCGGAGCCGACGGGCGTTGGCGTTTTCGAGATCGAGGATGACAGCGGGCTGTGGGAAGTGGGCGCCTATTTCCTTGAAGCGCCGGATCAGGTGACGCTGGAACTGCTGGCCGTGGCCTTTGATGCCAAGCCCTTTGCCCTGTCGGAGCTGCCCGAGATAGACTGGGTGGCCCATGTGCGCCGCGAATTGGCCCCGGTAGAGGCTGGGCGCTTCTTTGTGTACGGCAGCCACGATGCCGACAAGGTGCCGGCTGATTCAGACAGGGTGCCGTTGCAGATCGAGGCGACAGTCGCCTTTGGCACCGGCCACCATGGTACGACTTTGGGCTGCCTGCGCGCCTTTGACCGTCTGATTGACCAAGGTTTTGCTCCGGCACGAGTGGCCGACATTGGCTGCGGGACGGCAGTTCTGGCGCTGGCGGCAGCGCGGGTGTTGCCTGATGCGCTGGTGATCGCCTCGGATATTGATGAGGTCGCAGTGGATGTTGCGCGGGCCAATATGTCGATCAATAACCTTGACGGGCGGGTGGAGTGTCTGGAAGCGGCTGGCTTTGACCACCCCCGCTTGCGCGAAGCGGCCCCCTATGATCTCGTCTTTGCCAATATCCTCAAAGGGCCTTTGGTCGAACTGGCCCCCGACATGGCGCGCAATATCGCCGAGGATGGTTTGTGCATCCTGTCCGGTTTGCTGGTCGTGCAGGCCGAATCGATTGAGGCTGCTTATCACGCTCAAGGCTTTGTTTCCGTTTCGCGCGAGGATCTGGGCGAATGGTCTGCATTGGTTCTGCGGCGGAGATAATCGGCGGAATTAAGGCTGAAATAAGGCGGTTTCTAGTCCATTTCCCGGAGTTTTGTCCAACTTTTGCCCCATTTGGGGAGCTATATGGCCAAACGGGGGCGTCGCGTTGGATGGTAGAAATGTTTGACCCGAATATTAAGGACTTCTATGAGCGTGTGGGCCGCCTGAAGCAGGCCCATGCAAAGGGATATGCCTTTGAAGGCGTTGGTGTTTTAGGTCGTTCCTATTACCGCAAGCCCCAGCGGAAGAACCGTCTCAAGCTGCTTGTGCCGGTAATGTTTGTACTTATGGCGGGATTCGGCCTGAAGGGCTCTATCCATTATTTCGTGGGCGCGCAGACCTATGAGAACCGGGTGAGCGAACTGCAAGGCGGCAAGGGCTTCGATAAGCTTGGCGCTGTTTTGATGGCTCCCGATAGCTTGACGCTTTGGGTTTCGAACACCATCCGGAAAAACTTGCAAAAACGCGGCTAGAGGCAACGCCTCTGGCTGGTGCCATTTCCGGCACGTCCCGCGACGCATGACATCAGACATGAAAAAGGCCGCTCTCCCATCCGGAGGCGGCTTTTCTTCATTTTCAGAAGCGGTTTTGTTGCCGTCATGCGCTTTGGCAGGCCCCAAGGCGGGGCGCTGCCATCGCGCAGGCTTTTAGAAGCGGTTCAGCTTGGCAATGTCCGCGATATCACCGCGGGTCAGGCCAATATCATCCAATTCGCGGTCCGACAGTTTGCCCAATGTGTTGCGGGTAACACGCGCATCATTCCAAGCAATGGCGGCGTTGCCGATGTTGCTGAAGAAGCGAATGAAGCTGTAGGTTGCGATAGCGCCGAACGGCGCCGTGCGGGTCGTCTCATAGGCGGCCATGGCGTTAATCCTTAAGTTTTTATGCTGCCCATTTTTGCAGCAAGTTGTTTCGATACGGGGCAGATAGGCTTGCTGCAGGCGCAAAGCAATCCACAGAAACGGCATGGCTGAAATGCAGTTTGTGCATGGCTGTTTGACACAATTCTGCCTTATTCCTAAGGCGATCCCGAAAAGCGTCGGTTTTGGCTTGCGAAGCGTCGATTGTGCTGCAGGTGCAGCGGAAATGGGCAAGGTTGACAAGGCTGTCGCAAAGCGCTTGGCGGATGTTCCCTATTCGTGCTATTCGGTTTCCAACACATAAAAGGGGCGGAAATGCGGGTGATGGGGATTGATCCGGGGTTGCGGAACCTTGGTTGGGGGGTCATCGACGTGGCTGGATCGCGGCTGACCCATGTCGCCAACGGCATTTGCCACTCTGCCCCCGGGGGTGAGTCGGGTGATCTGGCCGCGCGGCTGCTCAGTTTGCACTCCCAATTGACCGAAGTGATGCGGCTCTATGCGCCCGATGCGGCGGCGGTAGAGAATACTTTTGTCAACAAGGACGCCGTTGCCACGCTGAAACTCGGACAGGCGCGGGGGATCGCGCTATTGGTTCCTGCGCAGTTCGGGCTGACCGTTGGGGAATATGCGCCCAATGCGGTGAAGAAGTGTGTGGTCGGTGTGGGCCATGCTGCCAAAGCGCAGATTGACCATATGGTGCGCATCCATTTGCCGGGGGTGCAGATCAACGGGCCGGATGCGGCGGATGCTTTGGCGATTGCCATTTGCCACGCCCATCACCAGCAAAGCGCGGGGCGGCTTCAGGCCGCAGTCAGAAGGGCAGCAGGATGATTGGCAAGATTGCAGGGCGGCTGGACTATCGCGGCACGGATCATGTGCTGATAGATGTGCGGGGGGTCGGCTATATCGTCCATGTCTCGGACCGAACCCTGGCCGCCATGCCGCGCGTGGGCGAGGCGGTGGCGCTGTTCACCGAGCTTTTGGTGCGCGAGGATCTGCTGCAACTCTTCGGCTTTCCCACCATGCTGGAAAAGGAATGGCATCGGCTGCTGGTGACGGTGCAAGGCGTGGGGGCCAAGGCCGCGATGGCCATTCTGGGCACGTTGGGGCCGGAAGGCGTGGCCCGTGCGATTGCGCTGGGCGATGCCAAGGCGATACAGGCCGCGCCCGGTGTCGGCCCCAAGATCGCGCAGCGTGTGGTGTTGGAGTTGAAGGCCAAAGCGCCCACGGTCATGGCGATGGGCGCAAACCCTGCCTCGACTGCCAGCGCGGTGGAGGATGACTCTGTGATTGAAACCGTGGTCGCAAAGCCTGCGAAAGCGCCGCCGCCGCCGCCCAGCAATGCGGCGGCAAGTGCCGAGGCGCTTTCGGCGCTGATCAATCTTGGTTATGGACATGGCGACGCGGCACAAGCAGTGGCGCAAGCGGCGGGGGAGGCCCCGGAGGCCGTGACCGGCACATTGATCAAGGCCGCGCTGAAACTGCTGGCCCCAAAGGGATAAGATATGGAACCCGATCCCACTCTACGCCCAGAAGGCCTGCCCGAAGATGCCGACCGCGCCTTGCGCCCTCAGGTGCTGGAGGAATTCGTGGGCCAGGCAGAGGCCCGCGCCAATCTGCGGGTGTTCATTGAAAGCGCGAAAATTCGTGGTGAGGCGATGGATCACACGCTGTTCCACGGCCCGCCGGGGCTTGGCAAAACCACGCTGGCGCAGATCATGGCGCGGGAATTGGGGGTTGGATTTCGTATGACATCTGGCCCGGTGCTGGCCAAGGCGGACGATCTGGCCGCGATTCTGACCAATCTGGAACCCAATGACGTGCTGTTCATCGACGAGATTCACCGGCTCTCTCCGGTGGTCGAAGAGGTGCTGTATCCCGCGATGGAGGATTTCGCGCTGGATCTGGTGATCGGTGAGGGGCCTGCTGCGCGCACGGTGCGGATTGATTTGCAGCCCTTTACGCTGGTGGGGGCCACGACACGGTTGGGGTTGTTGACCACACCGCTGCGCGACCGCTTCGGGATTCCGACGCGATTGGTGTTTTACACCGAGGATGAGCTGGACCTGATTGTCACGCGCGGGGCGCGGCTGATGGGGGTGAAATCAGACCCCGAAGGCACGCGTGAGATTGCCAAGCGCGCGCGCGGCACGCCTCGGATTGCCGGGCGCTTGTTGCGGCGGGTGGTGGATTTTGTGCTGGTCGAAGGGGACGGGCGCTTGACCCGCGAAATTGCCGACCGCGCGTTGACGCGGCTCGGGGTGGATCATCTGGGCCTCGATGGGGCGGACCGGCGGTATATGATGCTGCTGGCCGAACATTACGGCGGCGGGCCGGTGGGGGTGGAAACCATCTCGGCCGCGCTGTCGGAGGCGCGCGATGCGCTGGAGGAAGTGATCGAGCCTTATTTGTTGCAGCAGGGCCTTATACAGCGCACGCCGCGCGGGCGGATGCTGGCGGCCCGCGCCTGGCGGCATCTGGGGCTGGAGGCCCCGCGCCCGCCGGGGCAGAGTGATTTGTTCGAGGTGAAGTAGGGGTTCTTTATTTGGGGGCGGGGCCACCTTGGGGGGGATTGACCCCCCGCTGCGGTGGCGTTGCCACGGGCGTTCCTTTGGGCGTGGGCTGGCTGGCAAAGCGGGCAGGTATTTTTGCCAAGATGAAATCTGCGGGCATTTGCTTGTTCTGGCCCCACGCCTTGCGGTAGGAGGGTCCAAAGCCGGACAGGAGAGACCAATGGAGCCAGCAGAGGTAGAAGCGTTGTTCACGCGGGCTGATGGGCAATATCTGTTTGCGCGCTGGGCGCGGCCGATTGTGCCTGTGGTCTTTGGTGTGACAGAGGCGACTTTGGGCGTTGTGAAGGGCGCAGTGGAGGCGGTTGTGGCGCTTGCCGGTCACAAGATGGCCGAGACGGACCCCGAGTTGGGTGCGAACCTTATGGTGTTTTTTCTGACGGATTGGGCGGAGCTGCGCGCGGTACCGCGTTTGGGTGAGATGATCCCCGATCTGGAGGCGCTAACCCATCGGTTGGAGGCGGCGGGGGCGAACCAATATCGCAGTTTCCGGTTTGAGGCGGATGGTGCGATCAAGGCGGCATTTGTCTTTGTGCGTATGGATGCTGAACTGGAGGGGATTCCGGCAGATGTGCTGGCGCTCAATCAAGCCGTCCAAGTCATTTTACTGTGGTCGGATACGGCGTTTAGTGCGCGATCTCCCATGGCGAAAGCGGGCGATATGGTGGTCTTGCGGCCTGAAATCGGGGATCTGGTTCGTGCCGGCTATGACCCTGTGATGCCTGCCGTTGCGCGGGACGCGAGCCATGCGCTGCGTCTGGCAGCTCGGATGGCACCGGCTTGATCTGGGCTTTGACCGGTCAGGGGCGCGGAAACCTGTAAGACGCGCCCCTGAATGGGGTCCGAGCGGCATGGCGTGTCAG
>JBFHGI010000116.1:0-6746 GCA_041583175.1 Pseudorhodobacter sp.
GCCGGAAAAGACGGTGTACCGTATCCGCGATGTGGATGGTGCGATTGCGACGACGGTGGCGGGGATCGTGCGGTCCGAGATCGGGAAGATGGAGCTAGATCAGGTGCAATCCAACCGGACGGAGTTGATCGGCAAGGTGCGTGAGTTGGTGGCCGCGATGGTCGCTGTCTGGGGGATCGAGGTGACGCGGGCCGAGGTGTTGGACGTGAATCTGGACGAGGCGACGCGGGCCGCGATGTTGCAGCAGTTGAATGCAGAGCGGGCGCGGCGGGCGCAGGTGACGGAGGCCGAGGGCAAGAAGCGGGCGATGGAGTTGAACGCGGATGCCGAGCTTTATGCCGCCCAGCGCGAGGCGGAGGAGCGCCGCGTGTTGGCGGATGCCGAGGCCTATGCCACGGGGGTGATTGCCGAGGCGATCCGTCAGAACGGGTTGGAGGCGGCGCAGTATCAGGTGGCCTTGAAGCAGGTGGAGGCGTTGACGGCTGTGGGTCAGGGGACTGGCAAGCAGATGATCATCGTTCCGGCGCAGGCGCTGGATGCCTTTGGCGACGCGTTCAAGATGTTGAAGGGCAAGGCATGAGCTGGTTTGCAACCTGGTGGGTCTGGATTGTCGCGGGGTTTGCACTGGGTGTGCTGGAGGTGTTGGCGCCGGGGTATATCTTCCTTGGTTTTGCCTTGGGCGCGGTGGCGACGGGAATTTTGGTGGGGGTGGGCCTGTTGGGAGCTTCGCTGCCGCTGACCTTGCTGGTATTTGCGCTGGCCTCGCTTGCCGCTTGGGTTGTCACACGGAAGATGTTGGGCAAGCAGGCGGGACAAGTGAAGATCTGGGACCGCGATATCAATGACAACTAGGCTCGGGCGCGGCCTTCTGATCGTTTAAGGGGGCCGCTATGCCCATTTTTCTTCTTGCCTTGGTCTGTATCGGGTTTTTCGTCTGGTCCAATTGGGGTCGGGCGAAGGCGCGATCAGAGTTGAGCCGTAAGCTGGACCCGATGTGGGAGCGGATGCGCAAGCCCAAGCAATGCCGTTGGGTGGCAAGCCGCCAGCACGGGCAGGGGTTGCGGGAATTTACCTGTGAGACCTGCCACGTCACCGCCTATAGCGGCAATCCCGAGGGGCCGAAGGAGTGCAAGAAAGGTATTGGTGGCGGCGCGCTGTGACAGCGGATGCGCATCTGGTTATTTTGCAGGCGTCATCAGGGTTTCCAGCGGTTTCAGCGCCTTTCCCTTTGTCAGCCATGAAATCGCAAAGGCCGTGATGCCGATGGTTTCCAGAATGAACACCAGATAGCTGCCATCCAGCCGCGCCTGCCCGACGCTGTCATTCATGGCATAGACAACCCCGTAGAGGCCCAGGGCCAGAACGCAGGCGACGATGGTTATGCCGCAGATGGTGTAGATGCGGTTCTTGGCCTGTTTCTCGGCATCCTGCGAGGTTCCGCCATCGCGTCGGAACAGAACCAGGCAAAACACCGCAAGGGAAGAAAAGAAGATGCCTGCGGCGATGTAGTGCAAGGTGCGGCTTGTGGCCTCTCCGACGATGCATTGGAAGACGCTACAGGCCTGCATGGTCTGGCCTTCCGGCGCGAGGTTATCGCCCGTGGGGAAGAGCGCGACGCAGATCACCGCCACAGCGGCGACGCGCGACACCTGTTTGTCGGTCGGCTTTTCACCGATATGCGACGGCGGGTAGCCGACATAGGACCATAGGAACACCCCGATGGCGCAAAGCGTACCGACAAAGAATTCCCGCCCCTGACCGTGATAGAATTCGGAGATAGAGGGGCGCATCGGCTCATCGGTGAACAGGGCGGTTGCCAGCAGGGAGAGCGGCAGGAAGAGGCCCAACATCCCCAGCATCCGGCGTACGGCGAGGAATGAGAGAACGAGATCATTCTGCGCCTCGGCGACAAAGCCGGGCTTGGGATTGCGGGTTTGCATCAGTGTCTCCTGTCGCTTTTGCAGGTGAGCATGGCACAGATCTGGCAGCAAATCGCCTGTTGCGTGGGAATTGACGCAGGATTGACGCGGTGGAGAAGCGGGGGGGCTGTCTGCCCCCCCTTGGCCTTACGGCCAATTCACCCCCGAGGATATTTGGGCCGAAAAGAAAGCGGATCAGGGGTCTTGGGCCAGAAGGGCGGCGAGGCCTGCGCGGTAATCCGGGTGGATCAGGGAGACACCGAGTTCTGCCTTCAGCTTGTCGTTCCGGACGCGCTTGCTTTCGGCGTAAAAGCTGCGGGCCATCGGGGTCATGTCTGCTGTGTCCCAGTCTTCGGCGGGCGGGACGGGCAGGCCGAGCAGTTCGGCGGCATAGGCGATGACATCCTCGGGCGGGGCGGGATCATCGTCGCAGACGTTATAGATAGCGCCCGGATCGGGACGCGCGATGGAGGCGGCAAGCGTTTGCGCGATATCGTCGACATGGATGCGGGAGAACACCTGACCGGGTTTCAGGATGCGGCGGGCGGAGCCTTCCCTGACCTTTGCGAAGGGGCCACGCGTCGGGCCGTAGATGCCGGCAAGGCGGAAGATATGGAGCGGCAGGCCCAGCGCTTGCCACTGGCTTTCAGCCAGCACGCGCTGTTGGCCGCGTGTCGTGCTTGGTGCAAGGGGCGTGGTTTCATCAACCCAACCGCCTTGATGGTCGCCGTAGACGCCTGTGGTGGAAAGGTAGCCGACCCATTCAAGCGGCGCCGCCGCGATTTCGGCGGCATGGGCGGCGAGCAGCGGGTCGCCGTTGCTGTCAGGGGCAATGGAGGTCAGGAGATGCGTTGCCCCGGCCAGCGGCAGAGGCGAGCCGGGCCAGAGAAGCGGCTCTATGCCTTGGGCGCGCAGTTTGGCGGCATTTTCCGCCGTGCGGGTGGTGCCGATGATGCGCCAGCCCTGCGGCAGAAGCCGCGCGGCGAGTGCCTGGGCCGAATAGCCGTGACCGAGGGAAAGCAGGGTTTTCATAGCGCCTTTTATCATGGGGTCGCGAGCGGGGTGCAACTTGATTTTGTAGCGCGGATGCGGCTTGATTGGTCTATGGCAAAGCAACCCGATCTGGACAGCGCCTATGCGCTGCAAACACCCGAGGACAATCGCAAGCTCTATGCCGAATGGGCCGGGAGTTATGACGACGATTTTGCGGCGCGGATGGCCTACCGTTTGCCTGCTTTGGTCGCGGCGGCCTATCGCGGCAGCGGGCCGGTGCTGGATGTGGGTGCTGGCACCGGATTGCTCGGGCAGGCTTTGGCGGCGCGCGGGGTGGGGCCGGTGGACGGGATCGATATTTCCGCCGAGATGCTGGCGGTCGCACGGGGCAAGGGCGTGTACCGCGATTTGCGTCTGGCGGATGTGACGCAGCCTTTGGCACTGGAGCGGCGCTATGCCGGAGTGGTGAGTTCGGGGACGTTCACGCATGGCCATGTCGGGCCGCAGGCGATCGCGGGGCTGTTGGATGTGGCGGCGTCAGGGGCGTGTTTCGCGCTATCGGTGAACAAGGGCGTGTTTGCCGCGCAGGGGTTTGCGGCGGTTCTGGCGGGGCTGTCGGACCGGATCACGGGCCTGCATCTGCAAGAGGAAGCGATTTACGCGGATGCAAAAGACCCCGCCCATCGCGATGATACCGCGATCATTGTGACATTCGAGGCCCGTTGAATGCCGCTGTCTTTGGCTTGTTACTCTGCGTCCTTAGCCAATCAATGGGGGTTGCAGGGGGCCCCTTCCATCGGGTTATATGCCCAATCATTTTTGACAAGAAAAAGAAAAACGAATGAACGACGACTTGAACCTTCCGATTTTGACGCCGGCCCATCCGGTGAGCGGCAGCTTTACCAGCGCCGAAGCCGCAGTGGACCGGCTGCAGAGCTTGTACCATGAGGCGACGGAATTCCTGGCCCATCATTTCAGCGCGGCCGTACAGGGCGGCCGGCCTGCAGCGCGGGTGCGGGCGTTTTACCCCGAAATCCGGCTGACGACGACCAGTTTCACGAAAAGCGACAGCCGGTTGAGCTTTGGCCATGTGGCGCAGCCCGGCACCTATTCCACCACGATCACGCGACCTGATCTGTTCCGCAAATACCTGATCCAGCAGATTGATCTGCTGATGAAGAACCATGGGGTTTCAGTGCAGATCGGCCCGTCGGAGACGCCTATTCCTGTGCATTTTGCGGTAGCGGGGAACCCTGGGGTTTCCATTCCGCAAGAAGGCGTGCTGGATTTCAGCTTGCGGGATGTGTTTGACGTGCCGGATCTGGCGACCACCAATGATGACATTGTGAACGGGACGCGCACGGCCTTTGCCGATGGCTCTTTCCCGTTGGCGCCCTTTACGGCGCAGCGGGTGGATTACAGCCTTGCGCGGTTGACGCATTACACCGCGACCGATCCGGAGCATTTCCAGAACCATGTGTTGTTCACCAACTACCAGTTCTATGTGGAGGAGTTCGAGGCCTTTGCCCGCGCGGCGCTGGCGGACAAGTCGAGCGGATATACGGCCTTTGTGGGAACGGGCAATGCGGTCCTGACCGAAGCCGATGGCGATTTGCAGACCCCTTTGAAGCTGCCGCAGATGCCGACCTATCACCTGAAGCGGGCCGATGGGCAGGGGATAACACTGGTCAATATCGGGGTTGGGCCGAGCAACGCCAAAACTGCGACCGATCACATCGCTGTTTTGCGCCCCCATGCCTGGATGATGGTGGGACATTGCGCGGGCCTGCGCAACAGCCAGAGCCTTGGCGATTTCGTGCTGGCCCATGCCTATTTGCGCGAAGATCATGTGCTGGATGACGACCTGCCGGTCTGGGTGCCAATCCCCGCGCTGGCCGAGATTCAGATCGCCTTGCAAGAGGCGGTTGCCGATGTGACCAAGCTGGAAGGCTATGAGCTGAAGCGCATCATGCGCACGGGGACGGTGGCCACGATTGACAACCGCAACTGGGAGCTGCGCGACCAGTCCGGGCCGGTGAAGCGCCTGTCACAATCCCGCGCCATTGCGCTGGATATGGAAAGCGCCACGATTGCGGCCAACGGGTTCCGGTTCCGCGTGCCTTATGGCACGTTGCTTTGCGTGTCGGACAAGCCCTTGCACGGCGAATTGAAACTGCCGGGCATGGCCTCTGACTTCTACAAAACGCAGGTTGCGCGACATTTGCAGATCGGTATCCGCGCGATGGAACGGTTGCGCGAAATGCCGCTGGAACGCATCCACAGCCGCAAGTTGCGCAGTTTTGAGGAAACGGCCTTCCTCTGACGTAGAGAAAACCCGCCGAATGCAGGGGTTTTACTGGAATTTGGGCTTGATTTAGGTTGAAAAAACCTGTGTAGCGATGTGATCGGCCCTGAAGGGCAGCGACGGCCCTCTAAAACAATGGGGCATGAACAGGAGACAGGACATGAATAAGCCGATGACCAAGACGCAGTTGATTGCTGCACTGGCCGAAGAAATGGGCGCAGACAAGAAAACCGCAACCACAGCTTTGGATGCTGTTGCTGCGATCGTTACGCGCGAAGTGGCTTCTGGTGGCGCGATCACGCTGCCGGGTTTGGGCAAAATGGCATGCCGCGCCCGTCCGGAGCGTCAGGTACGCAACCCGGCAACCGGCGAAACCATGACCAAAGCGGCTGACAAGCAGGTGAAATTCACCATCGCAAAGGCATTGAAGGATTCGGTCAACGACTGATCCTGCGGATCGGAAATTCCGAACCGGATGGGCCGCCCCTGTATCAGGGGTGGCCTTTTTCTTTTGGCTGGGGTTAGCTGCGCGGGGAATGAAGCGTTTCGCGTTGATGCCCATCCTTTGTCGCTGTCTGAAATTAAAGATTTCAACGCGTTATGTGATGCAGGATAAGCCAAATGGAACGCAAAACGCTTTAGGCAGGAGGGTAGGATGCCGAACAAGGATTATGCCATCGCAATGGCGCGCTATAACATGTGGCAGAACGAAAATCTGGTGACGGCGGCCAGCGGGCTGGATGACGCTGCGCGCCAGTTGGACCGTGGCGCGTTCTTCGGCTCTATCGAGCGGACATTTGCGCATTTGCTTTGGGGCGACCAGATGTGGATGCACCGCTTTGCCGGCACCGGATTGCCTGCGGCAACGACCATCCCCGGTTCGGTTGATATGGGTATGGGCTGGGAGGCGTTTTGCGATGTGCGTGCGGCCTTCGATGCCCGGATACTGGGCTGGGCCCATGAGGTAAGCGCCGATTGGTTTGACGGTGATCTGACCTGGTATTCCGGCGGTGCGGGGCGCGATCTGACAAAGCCCAAACAGCAGCTTGTCCTGCAACTGTTCAACCATCAGACCCATCATCGCGGCCAAATCCATGCCATGCTGACAGCCGCTGGTGCGAAACCGGGAGACACTGATTTCCCGTTCATGCCCGACCGGTTCGGCGCGTTGTAAGAGCCAATGGATTTACGCGCCATTGCGATGGGGTTGGCCTTTGCGCTGATGTGGTCATCGGCCTTTACCTCTGCCCGGATGATCGTGGCCGATGCGCCGCCGCTGACGGCCCTTGCCTTGCGGTTTTTTCTCTCGGGGCTGATCGGGGTGGCTATCGCGGCGGCTCTGGGCCAATCGGCGCGGCTGACACGGGCGCAGTGGCGTGCCACGGTGATTTTCGGGGTTTGCCAGAACGCGCTTTACCTCGGGTTCAACTTTGTTGCGATGCAATGGGTGGAGGCGTCGATGGCGTCTATCGTTGCCTCCACCATGCCGCTGATCGTGGCCCTTGCTGGCTGGCTGATCTTTCGCGAGC
>JBFHGI010000117.1:0-6698 GCA_041583175.1 Pseudorhodobacter sp.
CGCGCGATCTGATGGCGGCAGGGGTGACGGTTGTCGCGATCATTGATGCGCGCCCCGATGCCAGCGTGGCCGAGGATTGTCCCGTCTACACTGGGGCCGAGGTGACAGGCACCAAAGGGCGTCACGGGCTGACCGCTATCACCTTTCGCTATCACGGGGGCGAGGTTCATCTGGAGGCTGATTGTCTGGGCGTTTCGGGGGGCTGGAACCCTTTGGTCCATTTGACGTGCCATATGAATGGCCGTCCGCAATGGGACAGTGCGATTGCCGCTTTTGTGCCGCAGGTGGGGGCCGTGCCGGGTTTGCATGTCGCAGGGGCTGCGGCGGGGGTGTTTTCTTTGGGCCAGTGCCTTGCTTCAGGGGTAGAGGCAGCGCTGGGCGCATTGGGGCGTGATGTGGTGCCAATGCCAGTGCCGCAGGCTGAGGAGTCGGGCTATGACATCATGCCTTTGTGGGAGGTGAAAGCCGCGGGGCGGGCGTGGCTGGATTTTGCCAATGATGTGACGACCAAAGATGTGCGGCTAGCGGCGCAAGAAGGTTTCGCCAGTGTCGAGCATATGAAACGCTATACCACCCAAGGTATGGCCCCCGATCAGGGGAAAAATTCCAACATCGGTGCGCTTGCGGTGTTGGCCGATGCCACGGGGCGGGGCATCGCGCAGACGGGGGTGACAACCTATCGCCCGCCGTTCAGCCCTGTGTCTATTGCTGCAATGGGCGCTGGCGGGCGGGCTGCGGGCTTTGCGCCGCAACGCTTTATGACCTCACATTCCGCCAGCGTTGAGCGCGCTGCGCCTATGGTCGAGGCGGGGCTGTGGTACCGGCCCAGCTATTTCCCGCGTTTGGGCGAGGTAACCTGGCGGCAGGCGTGCGACCGCGAGGTGTCGATGGTGCGCAACAGTGTGGGCGTGTGTGATGTGTCGAGCTTGGGCAAGATTGATATTCAAGGCCGCGATGCCGCGCGGTTTCTGGATCTGGTCTATACCAATGTATTTTCATCGTTGCCTGTCGGGCGCGTGCGCTACGGCTTGATGCTGCGGGCCGATGGGCATGTGCTGGATGATGGCACAACGGCACGGCTGGCCGAAAATCACTATGTCATGACCACGACCACCGCGGCGGCTGGCCTCGTGCTTCGGCATCTGGAATTTGTCGCGCAGGCCTATTGCGCGGGTTGGGAGGTGCGGATCATTTCGGTGACCGAACAATGGGCGCAGTTCGCTGTGGCGGGGCCAAAGGCCAAGGCGCTGCTGGAAACTCTGGCCCCTGTGGACCTGCCGTTCATGGGGTGTGCGACGGTACAGATCGGCAATGTGGCGGCGCGGCTGTTCCGCATCTCGTTTTCCGGTGAGCACGGGTATGAGCTCGCCGTGCCAGCGCGCTATGGCGAGGCGCTGTTTCGCGATCTGCTGGCACGGGCGGAAACGCTGGGCGGTGGCCCCTATGGTCTGGAGGCGCTGAATGTTCTGCGGATTGAAAAGGGCTTTATCACCCATGCCGAAATTCACGGGCGCGTAACAGCCTTTGACATTGGCATGGACAGGATGATCGCGGCCAGCAAGGACTGTATCGGTAAAGGCGCGGCGATGCGGCAGGGGTTGCTGGAAGGGCGCGACCAGCTGGTCGGCTTGCGCCCTGTCAATGATGCCCCGATCACAGCAGGTGCGCATCTCTTTGCGCCGGGGGATGATCTGCGGCAAAAGAACGATCAGGGCTATGTGACCAGCGTGTGCTACTCTCCGACCATCGGGGGGTATCTGGCGCTGGCTTTCTTGCAAAACGGTCGCGCACGGCATGGCGAGATGGTGCGTCTGGTCGATCACCTGCGCAATATTGATCTGCTGTGCGAAGTTGGCGCGCCTGTCTTCTTTGACCCAAAGGGGGTGAAGCTGCGTGACTAACCTAATCGCAAAATCGCCGCTTTGGGGGCAACTGCCTCTATCCCTTGCAGGCGTAACACTGGCAGAACGTGACTTGGGCCAAGTGACCTCAATCGCGCCTTTCGGTGCGGCCCAAGGCTTTCCGGAACCAAATACAGTCCTGTCCCAAGGCAAAACGCGGCTGGTCTGGACAGGTTATGAGCAAGCCTTCCTGATCGGCGGCTCTGCCGATCATTGGATTGGCAAAGCCGCATTAACCGACCAAAGCGACGCTTGGGCCTGCCTTTCTCTGACGGGCGCGGGGGCGGTGGATGTGCTGGCGCGGCTGGTGCCAATAGACCTTCGCAAAATGACAATTGGTCAATGCGCGCGCAGTGCGCTGGGGCACCTAACAGCCATATTCATCGCCACAGCAGACGGGTTTGATGTGATGGTTTTTCGCTCGATGGCACAAACCGCATGGCATGAGGTAGAAACCGCAATGAAAATGCGCGCGGCCCGTCAGGCAATATAACCCGCACCCGATTTCTACCAACGCGCCGCTTGCCTATCACGCCCATCAAGCCGATATATAGGACATGAGTCTCCCAGCCGGTTTTCTTGATGAATTGCGCACCCGCGTCTCCTTGTCCCAAGTGGTTGGGCGCAAGGTGGTTTGGGATATGCGCAAATCCAACCAAGGCAAGGGCGACATGTGGGCGCCTTGCCCTTTCCATCAGGAAAAATCCGCCAGTTTCCATGTCGATGATCGCAAAGCGTTTTATTACTGTTTCGGTTGCCACGCCAAAGGTGACGCGCTGGGCTTTATCATGGAATCCGAAAATCTCGGCTTTATGGAGGCGGTCGAGCTGCTGGCGCGTGAGGCAGGTATGCCCATGCCCGCCCGCGACCCGCAAGCCGCGCAAAAGGCCGATCGGCGCAGCCAGTTGGCCGAGGTGATGGAAGAGGTGGTCAAGTTTTGCCGCCTTCAGCTGAAAACCGGCGCGGGGCAGGTTGCGCGTGAGTATTTGGAACGGCGCGGGTTAAAGGCCGATGCGCAGGACCGCTGGGATATCGGCTGGTCGCCCGAAGGGCAGCAGGCGGTTTTCTCGGCGATGAAGGCCAAAGGCTTTGCGCCCGATCTTATCCTTGCCAGCGGGGTTTGTGCGGTTTCCGACCATAGCAACGCGCCTTACGACCGGTTTCGCGCGCGGATTATCTTTCCGATCCGCGATGCCCGTGGCCGCGCAATCAGCCTTGGCGGGCGATCACTGGACCCGAATGCGCGGGCGAAATACCTGAACGGGCCGGAAACTGAACTTTTCGACAAAGGCCGCAACCTCTTTAACCTCGCCCCCGCGCGTGAGGCTGCTGGTAAAGGTGCGCCGTTGATTGTGGCCGAGGGCTATATGGATGTGATCGCGCTGTCCGAGGCGGGGTTCAAGGCCACAGTTGCCCCTTTGGGCACGGCTGTGACCGAAGACCAGCTGCGCCTGATGTGGCGCGTCTCGTCCGAACCGGTGATCGCCCTTGATGGTGATGCGGCGGGCTTGCGCGCGGCGCTGCGGGTGATCGACCTTGCCTTGCCATTGCTGGAGGCAGGGCAGGGGTTGCGCTTTGCCGTGCTGCCTGCGGGCCTTGACCCTGATGATTTGCTAAAGGCGCAAGGGGCGGGCGCGATGCAGGCGGTGTTGGACGCGGCCCAGCCGATGGTCAACCTGCTATGGCAGCGCGAAACCGAAGGGCGCGTGTTTGACAGCCCCGAACGCAAGGCCGCGCTGGATAAAACCCTGCGCACCGCGCTGATGCGCATTAAGGATGCGTCTATTCGCGGCCATTACGGCGAGGAAATTAAACGTCTGCGCATGGATCTGTTTGGTCAGTCGCGCGGCTTTGGGCCAAAAAAGGAATGGCAACCGCGCAAGGAATGGGTGCCGGGGGGCAAAGGCGCTTGGAAGCCCAAGTTGCCGCCGGTGGCCACGACCAAATCTTCGGCCCTTGCGCTGGGTATCAGCGACGAGCGGCTGCTGGAGCAGATCATTCTTGCCGCCTTGCTGACCCACCCGAGTCTGATCGCCGAGTTCGAACCCGTGCTGGAGCGGATGGATTTCTCCGACCCCTATGAGGACCGTCTGCGCGTGGCTTTGCTGCATATGGGGGCAGGCGCTGATGCGATGGAAAAGCTGCGCACCACCCACAGTGCGGTGGTTGAAAACCTGCTTAACCAAAACCATGTCATGACTGCGCCACCGATCCGCAAGACCGAAGACGCCGAGTTTGCCCAGATATGCGTTGGGGATATGCTGCGCAAGCTGCGGTCGGTGCGGGGCGGACGGCGCGAGGTGGATGAGGCGGTCGAGGATTTGGACGGTTTGGTGGATGAGGGCCTGACGTGGCGTTTGGCGCAGGCCAATGAGGCCCGCTTTTCCGCCGCCAAAGGGCCTGAAACAGTAAAAGGCGAAGGGTTTATCGCTGAAAATGGGGTGGAAATGGATCGTGACGAGTTGGAAGAAGCCCGCAACCTGTGGGACCGGATCGATTTCGGTCGTGGTGGCAGGTCAAAGACATAGAGGTTTTGCGGTGCCACCTCCTGCGTAAATCCGCAGGACAGGCCTTTTATCTTCCGCGTAAAAGCTGATAAACGAGCTAATCAAGGGAAAATAAGGGCGAAAGCCTTTTCTCCCCCGTGATTCGCGCTAATGATTCGTACATTCGACCGAGTGATTCGGTTTTGCACACCGACCATCCGGCCTAAGGAGCATCCATGGCAGCCAAAGATACCGACGACAGCAAGCAAAATGACTCCGAGACCGATGGCTCGTTGGACCTGAGCCAAGCTGCTATCAAAAAGATGATCGCCGATGCGCGCGAGCGTGGCTACATCACCTATGACCAGCTGAACGCGGTTTTGCCGCCCGAGCAGGTTTCTTCGGATCAGATCGAAGACGTGATGTCGATGCTGTCCGAAATGGGCATCCAAGTCACCGAAGAAGACGAGATGGAAGACAGCGCGTCGGCAGGCGAGCTGGTTGAAGCGGCCTCTGGCCCGCGTGAAGTGGCACTGTCGGGTGCGGCGTCGGAAACGTTGGACCGCACGGATGACCCTGTGCGCATGTACCTGCGCGAAATGGGCTCGGTCGAGCTGTTGTCGCGCGAAGGCGAAATCGCGATTGCGAAACGCATCGAGGCCGGCCGCAACACCATGATCGCCGGTCTGTGCGAAAGCCCGCTGACCTTTCAGGCGATTACGATCTGGCGCGACGAACTTTTGTCCGAAGATATTTTGCTGCGCGATGTGATCGACCTTGAGTCGACATTCGACCGTGGGATGGACGGCGAAGGCGAAGAAGGGCTGGTCGGCGGTCTGGCAGAGGGTGCCACAGGCGCCACCAAGCGCGACTCCGATAGCGGCCCCGAGCTGGACGCCGATGGCAACCCGCTGTCGCGCAGTGACGATGATGACGAGGATGACGAAGCCTCGAACATGTCGCTGGCCGCGATGGAAGCCGCGCTGAAACCGCGCGTGCTGGAGACGCTGGAAGTGATCGCGCATGACTATGCCGAGCTTGCTGAAATGCAAGAGCTGCGGATGTCGGCGACGATGAACAAGAAAGACCGTTTCAGCACCAATGAAGAAGACGCCTATCAAAAGCTGCGCTCGGAAATTGTGTTGTTGGTCAACGAGTTGCACCTGCACAACAACCGTATCGAAGCGCTGATTGACCAGCTTTACGGCATCAACCGCCGTATTATGGCGATCAACTCGGGTATGGTGAAACTGGCCGACCAAGCCCGCATCAACCGCCGCGAGTTTATCGAAGAATACCAAGGCTATGAGCTGGACCCGACTTGGGTGGACCGTATGGCTGCCAAGGACGGTCGTGGCTGGCAGGCCCTGATGGAAAAAAGCCGTGATAAGGTTGAAGAGTTGCGCGATGAAATGGCGCAGGTCGGCTCTTACGTTGGTGTTGATATTTCCGAATTCCGCCGCATCGTGAACCAAGTGCAAAAGGGCGAGAAAGAAGCCCGTCAGGCCAAGAAGGAAATGGTCGAAGCGAACCTTCGTCTGGTTATCTCGATTGCCAAAAAATACACGAACCGCGGCCTGCAATTCCTTGATCTTATTCAGGAAGGTAACATCGGCCTGATGAAGGCCGTTGATAAGTTCGAATACCGTCGCGGCTATAAGTTTAGCACTTATGCAACATGGTGGATCCGTCAGGCGATCACGCGTTCGATCGCCGATCAGGCCCGCACGATCCGTATTCCTGTGCATATGATTGAAACGATCAACAAGCTGGTCCGTACAGGTCGCCAGATGTTGCACGAGATTGGCCGCGAGCCGACACCCGAGGAATTGGCAGAAAAGCTGCAAATGCCTTTGGAAAAAGTGCGCAAGGTGATGAAGATCGCCAAAGAACCGATTTCGCTGGAAACCCCGATTGGCGACGAAGAAGACAGCCAGCTTGGCGATTTCATCGAAGACAAAAACGCTGTGTTGCCGCTGGACAGTGCCATTCAGGAAAACCTGAAAGAAACCACGACCCGCGTGCTTGCATCGCTGACACCACGCGAGGAGCGGGTTTTGCGGATGCGCTTTGGTATCGGCATGAACACCGACCACACCTTGGAAGAGGTGGGGCAGCAGTTCTCGGTTACGCGGGAACGTATCCGCCAGATCGAAGCGAAAGCCTTGCGGAAGTTGAAACACCCAAGCCGCAGTCGCAAACTCCGGTCGTTCTTGGATCAATAAAGAAAAGCGCCCTTCGGGGCGCTTTTTTGTTGGAGGATCTACCTTACGCCCCTGGCACTCGTTTACGCCATTTGCGGATGGCATAG
>JBFHGI010000118.1:0-6681 GCA_041583175.1 Pseudorhodobacter sp.
GGCAGCCGCGTCATCCTTATGGCCTCTCGCGCCCTTTGCGCCATCGCGAAATCCGCCGAGGATTACGCGCGTGTCTATGAAACCGTATTGGGCAGATTGCAGCAACCCGCGATCCTACACTGGCTTGGCGAGATGTTTGATCCGGCCTTGCTGGGCTATTGGGGCTCCAACGACCACCAGATCGCCATGGATACCTGCCTTGAGATTATCACGGCAAACGCCGCCAAGATCGACGGCATCAAGGTTTCCTTGCTCTCGGCCGAAAAGGAAATTTCTATGCGCCGCCGTTTGCCGGATGGCGTCCTGATGTATACTGGCGACGATTTCAACTATCCCGACCTTATCAAAGGCGACGAGCAGGGCTATTCGCACGCTCTATTGGGCATTTTCGATCCCATTGCGGGCGTCGCAGCCAGCGCCCTGAACGCACTTCAGGCGGGCGACATGCAACGGTATGCCCAGAGCTTTGACCCGACCGTCCCCCTGTCCCGCCACATCTTTTGTCCGCCGACCCGCTTTTACAAGACCGGTGTGGTTTTCATGGCCTATCTGAACGGGCACCAAGACCACTTCACGATGGTTGGCGGGCAGGAAAGCACACGCTCTACCCTGCATCTGGCAGACATAGTGCGCATGGGCAGCGTTGCGGGCTTGTTTACCGACCCCGAGCGCGCCGCGGCCCGCGCCCGTGCGGTCTTTGCTACACGCGGGGTCAGCGCATGAAACCGATCACCCCAGACCGGCTGTCGTTGAACACGGCAACGCTGCGCGAACAATGGTCGCTTCGAGAATGCGTTGACGGATGTCTGCGCCACGGGTTCGGCGGCATATCCCCTTGGCGTGACAAGTTGCACGAGGCGGGCGTCGCTCAAGCCGCAAGGATGATCCACGACTCCGGTCTGGCGGTCAGTGGCCTGTGTCGTGGCGGCTGGTACACTGCCGAAAACGCGCTGACAGCCGCAGTGCTGGAAGATAATCGCCGCGCGGTTGATGAAGCCGCAGCCATCGGCGCGGCCTGTCTTGTGATGGTGGTCGGCGGGCTTCCTGCTGGATCAAAAGACATTCAATCTGCCCGTTCAATGGTGACAGAAGGCCTCTCTAGGACATTGGATTATGCGCGGCCCTTGGGCGTGAATATCGCGATAGAACCACTGCATCCCATGTATGCCGCAGATCGCGCCTGCGTGAACACATTGCGCCAGTCGCTCGACATCTGCGACCAGCTTGGCGACGGTATCGGCGTCGCCCTGGATGTCTACCACGTCTGGTGGGACCCGGAGGTGCAGGCCCAGATCCAGCGGGCCGGCGCAGATCGTCTGATGGCGTTTCACATCTGCGATTGGCTGGTGCCCACGCAAGACATGCTCACGGATCGGGGCATGATGGGCGATGGTGTGATAGACATCCCATCGCTGCGATCCGCCGTCGAAGACCAGGGATTCACAGGCCTGAATGAAGTCGAGATTTTCTCGGCGGCGAACTGGTGGAAACGCGATCCGGACGAAGTCATGCGTATCATCGCAGACCGCGCCCTGCACTGCTGATAGGGCGCGGCCCCATCGGCCACGCCTCGGAGCTTGATAGCGGCTTAGCGGCGCAGCTTCTTGATGATCTCATTCGCCAAATTGTCGATCGCGACGCCCGTTGCCTGTGCCACGGCGGCGGGGGAGTTATCCAACATCGGTGCGCTGACCGCAAAACGCTGCACGGATTCGCGCACAGCCCCGTCCGGCGCGGCAATCGCGAACTGTCCGCTCAACTCAAAACTGCCGTCCACTTTGGCGATCATGCGGTCAATCCGGACTTCGATGCGAATGGCAGCAGGTTCGGCCAAAGGCCATGGTTCTGACGCAACAGAAGCGGTGGAGCGTAGGTCCAGACTGCGTGCCAGGGCGCCCGTCACCGCGCGCACAGGCTCATCCGCCCAGATCGCTTTGGGAACAACGGTCAGCGCGCCGCTGTCTTCTTCCACCACGATCTCGGAGGCCGCCGCATAGGCAGGCAACGAGACGTCACGCACTTCAATAGTGCCAACCGCAACGCGCGATTTCGTGACCGTTGCCTCCGATTGGGTGGCAATCGGAAAGCGCGCGTTGGTATCTCCGCAGGAAGCAAGAGGCAGGGCAGCAGCGAGGGTGAGGGCAGCGATACGTAGGGTCACATCAACGTCCTAGGATAAGGGAATTGGGGTTACGCTCAATTGTGCGGGCAAGCTGGGCAACGGATTTCGCCGCCGCTTTCAACTCGCGCAGCAGGTCGAGCGTTTCGGAATTAAAGGTCGATTTTGCGCCATAGGTCGAAAGCAGCGCATCTGCCTTGTTGATAACAGAGTCGAGTTGCGCTGTCACATCAGGGAACTCCCTTGCCGCCTTGGCAACAGCATCCGCCGCCTCGCGGGCAGAGGCAAGCGTGGCATTGGTATTCTCAATCGCGCCGCCTTCGCGCAATTCGCGCAATGAAACCTGCACCTCATCAAGGGCAGAGGCAAGCGCGGGCGGAATGCTCCTTGCGCCCTCGGTGCCGATCAGCGCATCCGTGCTATCCATCACGCGGGTAACGGCGGCAATCAACTCCTCTGCCTTGAGGTCTTTGACCTTGGCGGCAATTTCGCGCAGGTCTTCCACCAGTTGCGGCAAATCACCCGAAGCTGTGGCGATATCGGCCGAGGCCTTGTCGAAACTCGCCAAAGCACTGGCAAGCTGGTCCACAGCGCCGCGTTCCTTCAATTCGGCAACGATGCTGCGCAGATCAGCAATCACGCCGCGCAATTCGGTCGGAATGGCCTGCGTATCCTCCTTGCCGATCAACCCGCGCGCATCCTCGATCAGGCCGAGGATGGCATCCGGCGCGCGCTGGGTGCCAGCCGAGGACGCTATCGCCTCGATCGAGGCCATAAGCGAAATCGCTTGGTTCATCACGTCTTCGATCGGCAGGTTGCTGACCCGTTCCAGCACACCTTCGGCTGTCGCTGTGAAGTCAGGCAGATCGGATTTTATGCTGGGGATAACAGGCGTGCCATCGGCATCATCTTCCAGACGGGCGGGCAGGGCATCCGGCACATCGGCCAGCTCGATCTTCAAGGCAGAGCTGAAGATACTTGTCGTCGCAAGCCGCGCGCGCATCCCGTCTGTCACCAGCTTTTCGATGAAAGCCCGCGTTGCCTCTACCCCGGCATCTGCGTCCAACCCCAAAGATTGCGGGTCGATCGCGATCACCGCGCGCATATTGACCGAACTACCCGCAGGGTTCCGCACGATAAACGCGCCAATGCTGTTCACTTGCCCGATACGCAGCCCGCGATATTCAACTGGCGCGCCAGAGGCCAAACCGCTGACAGATTCTCCAAAGACCACCGACATCGTCACAGAGTTCTCGCTGAGTTGGGTAAAGATACTGTCCCGCGCGGCAGTTTCATTGGCAAACAGCCGGAAAATCGTGGCGTCCGTCACAGGCGAACCACCCGAGACAATGTTTTCAAACGCGACACCACCTGTCAAAAGCGAACCAAGGCTCGCCACATTCAGGTCCAACCCTGCCGGGCCCAGCGTCACGGAAAAACCGGCAAGGTTCCAGAATCGTGAATCCGTGGTCAGGAACTTGTCAAAAGGCGCGTTGATAAAGGCTTCCACATCGGTGCTGTCACCCGTTTCGGACAGGCGCGGCGTGTCAAGCTGCCCCACCTCCATGCCGCGAAAGAACACGGGCGCGCCGGGTGTCAGGCTGGTCCCGTTCTTTGACCGGATCTTGATCCGTGTGCCTTTGTGGCCGGGACGGATCAGCGGTGTTTCCGAAAGGCCTTCAAATTCACGCACTTCGGAATCTTGGGTCGGCACCCAGTCTGCGTCGATGTAAACCCCCGACAAAACGGTGGAAAGCCCGCTGATGCCGCGCGCACTCACTTCGGGCCGGACCACCCAGAACAGCGTCTCGGGGGTAAAGGTATTCGCCACATCCTTGTTGATACGGGCCGAAACCTCGACATTCGACATATCTTTGGAGAAGTTGACCTCTTCCACAGCGCCGATGATCACATCTCGAAACCGGATCGTGGTATCCTTGGGCGTAATGCCGGCAGCATCCTGAAAGACGATCGTGATCAAGGTGCCTTTGTTGTTGTAGCTTTGCCATGCCACACCCATCGAGACGATCAATGCCAAAAGGGGCACCAGCCACACAAGCGAAAGGTTCCGCCAAGGCGACCGCTTTGCAGGAAGGACATCCATTTCCGGTAGGTCAGGCATAGTCATTTAGGAGTTTCCTTATCGGCGTCCCAGATCAGCCTTGGGTCAAAGCTTTGGGCCGAGAGCATTGTGAAAGCAACAGAAAGGGCGAAGCTCACAGCCGCAATTCCGGGATGGATGCTTGCGGCGGAGCCTAATTGGACAAGAGCGGTGAGGATTGCAACCACGAACACGTCGATCATCGACCAGCGGCCGACAAACTCCACCACCTCATAGATCTGGTGGCGGCGATGCGCGGTAATCCGGCTTGGCTTGTCGATCCCCAGAGCAAGATAGGCAATCGCCAGAAACTTGCTGACAGGGATGACGATACTGGCAAAGAACACAATCGCCGCAATCCCGACAGAACCGTGGTGCAACAGCTCCACAATCCCGCCCAGCAAGGTGCTTTCGCTTTCTGACCCCAGCGTCGCGGTTTTCAGCATCGGATAGGTATTGGCCGGCACAAATGCGATGACGCCTGCCACCCACCACGCCCAGACCTTTTGCAAACTCTGCGCATCCCGACTGGCCAGCACCGCGTTGCACCGCGGGCATAGGGATTCAGTGGCGGGGCTTACCTTGCCACATGTCCTGCAATTGACCAGACCCGCTTCGCGGGCTGTCACGTATTGACGCGCGCTTCCAGCGTTTTCCAAATGATCAGGCTACTCATAAAGTTGTCTGTGACAACGGTGATAAGAACAAGGGCGGCAAAGGACCAGAAGGCAGGCCCGATGGTCAGCGTGGCAAGCCCTGCGACCTTGACCAAAGCCACGGCGACACCCACGATGAACACCTCTGCCATCGCCCAGGGTTTAAGATATTCCGCCACGCGAAACGCTTTTGCTGCGCCCTTGATCGGGCGGTGACCGATAGCCATTGGCGCAACGGTGTATAAAATCGCGGCCAGACGTGTCAGCGGCAAGATCACGATCAACGCCGCCATCGCCAGCGAAAGCGGCAGCATCAGGCCTTCGGAAAAGGCCAGAATAGTATCAATGACAGAGGCTTGCTGCCGAAGGCCATGGGTTTCGATTGTCAGAAACGGAAAGCTGACTGCGCTGACCATCAGGATCGTTCCGGTGATGGCCAACATCACAATCCGCGTCATCGCATTACTGCGCGGGGTCGCCAAAGTGTGATGGCAGCGGATGCAGCGTCCGCGCCCGCCCGACGGAATAGCGGAAAACCGGTGCAACGTATCGCAGATAGGGCAAGCCACCAGATCATTCAGATCTGGGCCCATCGCTGCACTCTGTTTGACCCCGGCGTTTTCCATCGCGTCGGTTTATAGCAAGGCGCATCAAGTGAAAAGGGCGGCCAATTTGCGATTGCCAGCCATTGTTTCAGGCTTGTTACAATGCAGGCTGCGGCGCTTTTGAGGCCTCAGAGGGCCTCAATCGCCACAGCGATCCCCTGGCCCACACCGATGCACATCGTCGCCAAAGCCCGCTTGCCGCCTGTGGCTTGCAGTTCCAGCGCCGCCGTCCCAACAATCCGCGCGCCAGACATGCCCAAGGGATGCCCCAATGCAATCGCGCCACCATTCGGGTTCACGCGCGGGTCATCATCCGCAACACCAAGTGCGCGCAATGTGGCAAGCCCTTGACTTGCAAAGGCTTCGTTCAACTCGATCACGTCGAAATCACCGATCTGCAAGCCAAGCCGTGCCATCAGTTTTTGCGATGCGGGAGCCGGCCCGATGCCCATGATGCGCGGTGCGACGCCTGCCACAGCGCCACCAAGCACACGCGCCATCGGGGTCAGGCCATGCGCTTTTACCGCCGCTTCCGAGGCAAGGATAAGCCCCGCCGCACCGTCATTCACGCCCGAAGCATTCCCCGCCGTCACCGTGCCACCCTTGCGGAAGGGCGCGGAAAGCTTGGCCAACGCCTCCAAAGTGGTTTCGGGGCGTGGATGTTCGTCAACGGAAACCACGCGCGGATCGCCTTTGCGTTGCGGAATCGAAACCGGTGCAATCTCGGCCAGGAATCGCCCGTTCTGCATCGCAACCCCCGCCTTTTGCTGCGAGCGGAGCGCGAATTGATCCTGATCCTCGCGGTTGATGCCGAACTCTTCGGCCACATTCTCGGCGGTTTCCGGCATGGATTCGACGCCATATTGCGCCTTCATCAGCGGATTGATGAACCGCCAGCCGATCGTGCTGTCTTCGATCTGGGCATGGCGGGAAAAGGCCGTTTCTGCCTTGGGCATGACGAAGGGCGCCCGCGACATGCTTTCAACGCCGCCTGCGATCATCAGATCGGCCTCGCCAGCGCGGATGGCGCGGGCGGCTGTGATAATCGCATCCATACCCGACCCGCAAAGCCGGTTCATCGTGGTGCCCGGCACAGTCTCGGGCAGGCCCGCCAACAGCAGCGACATTCTGGCGACGTTCCGGCTGTCTTCGCCCGCCTGATTGGCGCAACCAAAGATCACATCATCGACCGCCGCCCAA
>JBFHGI010000119.1:0-6675 GCA_041583175.1 Pseudorhodobacter sp.
CGGCCAAAGTGCTGCGGTTATCTCACACGCATCTTGAAGGTCGCGAAGTCTTTGCCTTGTGGACTTGCCCCGTTTTGGTTCCGGTCTCTTTCGAGCAATTTTTGCTTTGAACGGGATATGGAATGGCAATGCCATACACAGACGCGTTTCGGAGTGATGCAGTGCGAATGGCGACGACCAACGGCTTAACGCGCCTACAGCTTTCATCGGATTTAGGGGTTGGCGTCTCCACGCTGAACAAGTGGGTTCAGCAACGCCAGCACGACGATCTGATCGTCTGGGCCGCATGAGGATGTTGAGAAGGAAAACATCCGCCTTCGCAAAGAAGTCCGGCTACTGTGCGAAGATAAGTAAGTGCTAAAGAAGGCGGCAATCCGTTGGCCGACTGGTGAATGGAACATTCACCGTTAGGTTTCTTTGCAGGCGAAAGCCCCCTCTCGCACATGTCAACATACGCTGCCGGGCAGCAGATGAGATTCGCCTTCATCGACGCCTGAAAGGAACCTTGGCCCTTAGAATTTCTCTGCCGTATCATGCAGGTCACGTCTCGTGGGTTTCGTGGTTGGCGGATACGCCCAATGAGCCAACGGCAGCGAGAAGATATGGTACTTCTCGCCCACATCCGTGAGCAGCAGCGGCTTAGCCTGCAAAGCTACGGACGCCCACGGATGACTGAAGAACTGCAAGAACTAGGCTGAGCGGTTCGCATTGAATATACCAATGGCCATCCATTTGACTAATTGAACTTGATGGATTTTCGGAATGAACTCTTGATTCCGACCTCAGCCGAGACAATCCAGTTTGTTCCAACATCTACGCGCCACCAGAACGGATGCGACGCACGTGCAAGCGTTCAGTTTCTAACTAAGCCATTGATGTTTATGGTGCCCCCACACGGACTCGAACCGCGGACCCTCTGATTACAAATCAGATGCTCTACCAGCTGAGCTATAGGGGCAACAGCGTCCGAATAACCGCAGTTTTGGCGGCGCGCAAGAGGCGGCGTTCGACAATTTCAAATTTAAGCGCGATTTGTGTGGGCCATGACCCAAACTGCCGCCAGCCCGACGGACATCACCAGAAGTGCCGCAGGCGCGGCATCGCCCAGTCTCTCGAGGCTTGCCTGCTCATAGACGCGGGTCGCAAGGGTGTTGTAGTTGAAGGGCCGCAGCAAGAGCGTGGCAGGAAGCTCTTTGACGCAATCGACGAAAACCACCAGCAAAGCGGTCGCAACCGAGCCGCGCATCAGCGGCAGATAGACCGCAAGCAAAGTGGCAGAAGGCCCCCGCCCAAGCGAGCGCGCCGCCAGCGGAAGTGAAGGTGAGACGCGACCAAAGGCGGAATCAACCGCGCCCTGGGCGATGCCGAAGAAGCGCACCGCATAGGCCACGACCAGCGCGGTTGCAGTGCCTGTCAGCAATAGCCCCGGCTCATAGCCGGTCAGCGCCAGAATGCCATCGGCCAAGCGATGATCGAGCGCGGCCAGCGGAATCAACAGCCCCACCGCCAACACGGCACCTGGTGCGGCATAACCAACGGATGTGACAGGCAAGATCAACCTCGGCACCCCTCGCCGCGCCATCCGCACCCCATAGACCAGAAACAAGGCCCCCGCGACCGTCAGCCCCGCGGCAATGCTGCACACAAGGATGGTATTTCCCAGAGCCTGCAACAGCCCCGCAGAAACCCAAGCCTCTGGTTTCTTGATTGCATGGCCCAGCATCACCCCGACAGGCAAGGCAAAGCCGAAGCCGAAGGGGATCAGGCAGGCCACAGTTGCAAGCCAGGCCCCCGCCCCGCTCAGCTTTTGCGGCTGCAAGGGGCGTGACGCGCGGGCCATGCGGTGAAAGCGGGCGTTGCGGCGGCTGACCCGCTCTATCCCCAGAAGCAAGACGACGATTGCAAGGATCACCAGTGAGATTTGCGCCGCCCCGCCCGCGTTCCCCCCGCTCAGCCAGACCGAAAAGATGCCAGTGGTCAGGGTTTGCACGCCGAAATGCTCCACCGTGCCGAAATCGGCAACGGTTTCCATCAAGGCCAGTGCCACTCCCATCGCAATGGCGGGCCGTGCCAAGGGCAGGCCAACGCGCCAGAACAGACCCATCGCACCAGAGCCAAGGGCGCGGGCGACCTCATAGGTGCAATTGGATTGTTCGCGAAAGGCCGCGCGGGCCAGAAGATAGACATAAGGATAAAGCGCCGCGGATAACACCAGAACTGCCATCTGTGGCGTGCGAATGGCCGGAAACCAGTAATCGCGAGAGCTTTCCCAACCAAAGCTCGCCCGCATCGCGGTTTGCACGGCACCGGAATAATCAAAGAAATCGACCAGCGCATAGGCCCCGACATAGCCGGGAATGGCCAGCGGAAAGAGCAAGGCATAATCGAGCCAGCGGCTGCCCGGAAAGCGGTACATCGCGACAAGCCAGGCCGCCCCCGTACCCACCGCCGCAGTCAATGCGCCTACGCCCCCCATCAGCAAGAACGTATTGCCAAGGTAGCGCGGCAGCACTGTCGAGATCAGATGTGGCCAAATATTCTCGACCGGATGAAAAGCGATCCAGATCACGGACAGCACCGGCGCCAGCACCAAAAGCGCTATTCCCCCCGCACCGATCGACCAGATATCCGGCCTGCCCCGCCAGCGCGGCAGTCGCAAGGGTGAATTGGGTTGTTGAGTGTTTTGCTCGGCCATAAACCGGAGCGATATAGGAAAGCGGTTTATCTGTCCAGAAAAGGCCTTATAGTCCCGCTAAAGTGTCTCTGGCTGCGCTGACACGGCCCAAACGTCTGGATTCAGGCATTTTCAATGCGTTTGGGGTGAATGCAGTCTATCACTCGGCGTGAAACGCTATAAATAAATGCGAGAGCAGTCGCAAAGAACAAACCGGAAGGCCTTGATGCGGATCGTTTATCACCTTGGTGCCCATTGTACGGATGAGGAGCGCCTGCTGCGCTGTTTGCTGAAGAATCGCGGAGTGCTGGCGCAAGAGGGCATCATCGTACCCGGACCGGCCAAATATCGCACCTTGTTGCGCGACACGGCGATGTCTCTCAAAGGGCAGGCGGCAACGCAAGACACGCAATCGCTGGTGCTGGATCAGATCATGTCAGAAAGCGAAGCCGAGCGGCTTATTCTGTCATGGGACAATTTTCTGGGCTACGCCCAAGGGGCCGTGCGGCGCGGCATCTATAGTTCCGGCGCGGAACGGATGCAGGCTTTCGGCCAGATATTTCCGGGAATGGACGCCGAGTTCCATCTGGCGATCCGCAACCCCGCCACATTTGTGCCTGCTGTCTACAAAAAGCAAAGCGGGCGCAGCTATGCCGAGTTCATGGACGGGGTTGATGTGGCAAGCCTGCGGTGGTCCAAACTGATTTCGGATCTACGCACCGTAAACCCGAAAGTTCCGGTCACCGTCTGGTGCGACGAGGATACGCCGCTGCTTTGGCCCGAGGTTTTGCAAGCTGTCTCTGGCCATAGCGACGGTTTGGAACTGGTGGATACCGATGATCTGCTGGCGACAATCATGTCTGCCGACGGGATGCAGCGCATGGCCTCTTACATGCAGACGCACCCGCCGCAAAACATTCCCCAGCGGCGACGCGTTGTCTCTGCCTTCCTTGATAAATTCGCCCTGCCCGATCAGGTCGAGGTGGAAATCGAGATGGAAGGCTGGTCAGAGGAGCTGGTCGCCCGCACGTCCGAGGCGTATGATCAGGATGTCTCACGCATCATGGCGATGGATGGCGTCACCTTCCTTGCGCCTTGAGGCTTGCCCCGCTACGGCCTTGAATGCGCCGCGGCGTTTTGACTGAGGCCAAACGCAGGTTCGTTCCGAAAGATGTGTTCGACGCCAATACCGGTCTGCCGATGCGCCGTGGCTTTGATTACCCAACAATGCACACAGTCTTCGTGATCCCACAGTGTTCCAGAATAGTCCTTTCAGCGAATTCTACAAACAGGCTTGGCTAATTGATTGACTTTGTTCCGCATTCCGAGTGTGTGTTCATTAATTCGCAAAATGGCGCCAGACCTGTAGGCGTTTGACTGACCGGATAGAACGATGACCACCAGCACCCCCGCTTTCATTCAGCGCAAACATGTCTGGCTCGCAATTGGCGTGTCGCTTGCCCTTCTCTGGTTATCGATCTTGATCCATGTGCCACATGTGCGGGCACTTCTTGTCCAGGGGGACAATGACGACATCATGCGATGGATGTTGATCAAGGATTGGCTCGGGGGGCAAAGCTGGTTTGATATGACGCAATATCGCGTCGAACCACCCGAGGGCCTGTCGCTTCACTGGTCACGTTATCTGGATGCCCTCATCGGTGGCCTTTACAGTCTGCTGACACTGTTTCTGCCCCCCGAGGCGGCGGAACGCTGGACGCTTGTTCTTTGGCCGAACATACTTCTGATCATCCTGCTAATTGTGATGGCCCAAAGCACGACGCGGATTCTTGGTCCCGTTGCTGCGCTCTTTGCAATCCTTCTGGTTATGACCTGGATGCCGATCCGCGGAATTACTTTTGCGAATGGGCGGATAGACCATCACAATTTCCAGATATTGCTCACAAGCATGACAGCGATGGCAATGATCTTACCCGGCAGGCCACGGATCATGGGCGCAATCGCAGGTCTGGCTGCGGCGTTTTCTCTGGCTATCGGCTTGGAAACGCTCGTTTTTGTGGCCTCGGCTGGCATTGTCCTGCTGCTACGCGCTACATTTGGCGGAGCAGAGCCTACACAGCGGTTGGTCGGGTTCTGCATCGCCCTTCTTGCCGGTGCTCTGCTTTTCTACGCCGGGCAAACCCCGCTTGCAGAGTGGATGACACCGCATTGCGACCAACTTTCCACACCCTTCCTGGCGATTGTTCTGATCGCTGTTGTCAGTTGCCTGGCACCACTCGCGCTTGGACCTCGTTTCCGCAATCCGTTCCTCCGCCTCGGCGCAGTTCTGTGTCTGTCAGCGATCGGAGTCGTCGGCTTCTCTCCGCTTCTGAAACCCTGTTTGGCAGGCCCTTACGGGATGCTGCAACCAGAAGCGCAAGAGTTCATTACCTCCCGCATTTCAGAGGCATTGCCCGCACTTGTCTTTGCCGTGACCCGCCCGTTGACATTCGTCAACATCATGCTGCCCCTCTTTCTTGTCACCACCATCAGCACCGTCCTCTGGGCAATCCATCGCCGCACATATGACCGGAGCCAACAGGCCGCAATCGGGCAGATGCTGGTGTTTGCCTGGCTGGGTTTGCTGGGCAGCCTGATCCAGGTGCGCCTGAACATAATTGCGGCCCCTGCCCTGCCATTTCTGGCCGGACATATCGGCGCCCATTTCCTCAGGAGACAAGCAGATGGTCGCAATCTACGGGGCATCGTTGTGATGGTGGTTCTGGGTTTCGCGGTATTTGCTGTCCAACAACTGAACGCTCCGGCGCTCAAGGTCACGAGTTGGCTGTCCGGGCGCGATGTTGCACAAGGGATCGAAAAGCAGCCTATCGGGCTCGCTTGCCGCAACGAGGCAACTCTGGCCCAACTCAACGCGCTGCCGCAGTCAGCAATGCTAACCACCCTGAGCCTCGGCGCACCGCTGATCTTGGTGACGCATCACCATGCGCTTTCAGTCCCTTATCAACGCGGTAAGTATACATTCTGGAATGGCTCTTTCCCCTTCCGGTCAGAGGAATTGATGCTGCGCGCCATTGACCAAAGCAAACCGGATTACGTCCTGATCTGCCGCAAAGATAGCTATGATGCGGAGCACGGCTTTGCGCAGGCCCTCAATGATGGGTATCTGCCGCCTTGGTTGGCCCCCTTGCCGTTTCCATCCGATCAGTTTCTGGTGCTACAGGTCCAATACGACGCCCTCCCGCCCGAAATCTGACCTATTTCGGAGAGTAGCGCCCGAAAGCCGCTGCAAAAGTTTGGCGTAGGATTTCCAGTTTGCCGGACCAGCCAGCAATTTTTGTGGGTGTCTTTGCATCCTTGGGATAGCTGCGGCGGACGGGCAGATGCCCCACCTTCAGGCCGATCTGCCCTGCCCGCACCGTCAAGTAGAACAACAGCTCATATCGCATGAACAGGCTGCGGAACGGTTTCACCCGCTCGTCCATCAAATAGCGTCGGGAATAGGCCCGGAAACCATTCGTCGTATCCGTGAACCAATGACGTCCTGCAAGACTCAGGATTGGCGCGTGTATCCAGCGGTTCGCAATGGTCCGCTCCAACGGCGTATTCTCGGCCAACCCGCCGCGCAAATAGCGCGAGCCTTGCACATAATCAAAACCTTGCTCCAGCGCCGAAACCATTGCGGTGATTGCGGCAACGCCATCCTTGCCATTGCCATCCATTGTGATGATCCCATCATAACCTTGCATCAAGCACCACGCATAGGCCATGCGCAATTGGGCGCTGAGCTTGCCTTCACCGGTTTTGATAAGCAGGGCCCGAACATCGCATTTGGTCAAGAACTCTACCGCCAATGATCCGTCAGTGGAGCCTCCATCCGCGATCACGATATCGACCTGTGGCTTCAGCGCCGCGATTTGCTGTAATTGGCCCTGAATGCGCTGGCCTTCATTAATCACGGGAATAACAAGAGCGTAGCCCGATGCTTTCGGTCGGAACACCTGCTCCGAAAAGGTGGGCAATTCCCATTCTTCGGGGAAGCC